>NZ_BDIR01000002.1:0-300000 GCF_001895145.1 Arcobacter sp. LA11
AATTCATAATTACCTATTATCCTTTATTTGTCTTATTATTTAATATATATCAATATTATCAAAAAATATATTAGTACATTATCAAAATAGCTTATATTAAAAAAATATAGATAAAACCTTTTAGCATAAATTCCCTATAATCACATATTAAATTTAAGGTTTTTTTTGAACGAGTTTATTACTAACAATTCTACTTCTAATTTTTATAATCATTTCACAAAACTTCTACATGAATGTGATTCTTTTATTTTTAATGTTGCATTTATTAATTTTTCTGGCTTACAATTATTATTGGATTCTTTAGATTCTTGTGAGAAAAGAGGAATAAAAGGAAAAGTTCTTACTTCTACTTATTTAAATTTTACAGAAGCAAAAGCTTTAGAACGATTAAAAGAGTTTGAAAATATTGAGTTGAAGATATTTGAGTCTTCAGAAAAAAATATTGGTTTTCATGCAAAGACTTATATTTTTGAATTTGAAGATGCGTATAAAATTTTACTTGGTTCATCAAATATAACTGCGAGTGCTTTTAAAACAAATATTGAATGGAATATTAAAACTGTTTCAAAAAAAGATGATCTGTTCTTAAAAGAGGTGTTGCAAGAGTTTGGTTCTCTTTGGCAAGATTCTTTTTTTGTTGATGATGATTTTTTAACTTCATATAAAAACTTTCAAATTTCACAAAAGATAGAACAATTTAAATATAAAAAAGAATTTACTATTAATTTTATGCAAAAAGATGCTTTAGAAAGATTAGAATTTTTACGAAAAAAAGGTGAGAAAAAAGCTTTAGCTATTGCTGCAACTGGAACTGGGAAAACATATCTAGGTGCTTTTGATGTAGAAAAATACAAGCCTAAAAGAGTGCTTTTTATAGTACATAGGGAAAATATTTTACTAAAAGCAAAACAGACTTTTGAATCTATTATTCATGACTTTTCATGTGGTTTATATACTGGAAATAAAAAAGAAGAATCTAAGGATTATATTTTTGCAACTATTCAAACGCTTAGTTCAAATTATGAAAATTTTAGAAAAGAAGAGTTTGATTATATTATTGTAGATGAAGCTCATCATATTACAAGTCCTAGCTATAAAAAAGTTTGTGAATATTTTACTCCTAAGTTTTTACTTGGACTTACTGCAACGCCAAATAGAAGTGATAAAAAGTCTATATATGAAGTCTTTGATGATAATATAGCTTGTGATATAAGATTAAATGACGCTCTTGAATATAGTCTTGTTTCACCTTTTCATTATTATGGAATAAGTGATATAAATAGTATAGATTATGAAGGTATTGATTTAACAAAGATTTCAGAGCTTGCAAAACTTTTGATGGTAAATAGAAGAGTTGATTATATAATTGATAAGATGAATTTTTATGGACACTCTGGATTAAAAAGAAAAGTTTTAGGCTTCTGTGCTTCAAAAGAACATGCACTATTTATGAGTGAAGAGTTTAATAAAAAAGGAATAACCTCTACTTCTTTAATAAGTGATGATTCTATACAAAAAAGAGAAGATATTATAAAAAAGCTTGAAGATGAAAATGATAAACTAGAAGTAGTCTTCACCGTTGATATTTTCAACGAAGGTGTCGATATCCCATCTATAAATACTGTACTTCTTTTAAGACCTACAAACTCTCCAATTATATTTATTCAACAACTTGGACGTGGTTTACGAAAGTATAAAAATAAAGAGTTTTTAACTTTACTTGATTTTATTGGAAACCATAATAAAGCATATCTTATCGCACTTGCTTTAGTTGGAAATAAAGCAATTGATAAAGAGAGTATCAAAATATCACTACTAAACAATTTTGCAAATATTGATAATGCTTTTATTCAAATGGATGAAATTTCTAAACAAAGAATTTTAGAACAAATTGATAATGAAAATTTCAATACTTTAAAATACTTAAAAGAACAATACTTTGAATTTAAATCAAATACAGGAAATAAGATTCCGACTCTTTGTGATTTTATATTCCATGATGAAATAGTCTCACCACTTTCTTTTATAAGTGAATCAAAATCATATATAGAATTTTTATCAAAAGTAGAAAAAACAGAAGAGTTAAAAGATTTATGTACGAATGAAGATTTTATAAAAGCTATTAGATTTACACAGTCATTTTTTCCTATAAAAAGAGTTTATGAGTTTGTTATATTAAAACACTTACTTGATAATGAACTTTGTGATATTAAGCAGGCTAAGAACTTACTAAATAAATATTTAGAAAGGGTTTGTGAAGATACTATAAAACATAGTTTTGAGTATTTAAATCAAAACTATTTTGACTCTGGACAGATAAGTAGATATCTAAAATTAGCAAATCTAAAAGATGGAAAACTAGAAAAAACAAAAGAATTCACTCAAATATTAGCAAATAAAAAATACAAAGAAATTTTCGAAGATAGTTTAAATTATGCAATAGTAACTTATGAAAAAGATTTTGGAATAAAAGACTTTGGAGTGCCATTTTTAAAATTATATGAAAAATACAATATGCTAAATATAGCACAGCTTTGTAACTTTAATAAGATACACTCTTCTTTTAGAGGTAGTGGTTTTTTAAAGTATAAAGATGATTTCTTTTTATTTATAACTTTAGAGAAAGATAAGTTTTCAAAAGCTTCAAGTTATCATAATGCTTTTCTTTCTAAAGAAATTTTTACATATTCTAGTAAACCTAGCCATTCGCAAGAAAAAGGCGATGGACAAAGGCTCTGTGAAAATAAAAAATATGGAGTCAGACTTCATATTTTTGTTAGAAAATTTTCCCATGTGGATAAGAAAGTACAAGGATTTATCTATCTAGGTCTTGCAAATGCACAAAGTTATAAGAACAATAAACCAATTGATTTAGAACTTAAATTAGAAACTCCACTAAATGATAAACTTTATGAAGAGTTTACACGAATAATATAGGAAAACAATGATGTTATCGATTTTTAATAATGCTCCAACTTATATGACAGTTTTTACAGTTTATATATTTTTTCTGCCTTTTTTCTTTTTACTTAGTATTTTTTTAGCAAAAAGAAAAAAAATAAAACTGCACTTTATCTCTCAAACTTTTCTTCTAGGATTGACTTTACTTTTTGTTTTATACTTTGAGATTATGATTAGAATTTATGGAGGTTTTTTAGATTTTGCAAATGATAGTTTTGTTCCATATCCTTTTTTATTAGGGTTTTTGATTTTCCATATTATTTTAGCCTCTATTTCATTGGGAGGATGGATATATCTTTATATTAGTTCTTTAAAAGCAATAAACAAAAAAAGTCCAAACTCTTTTAATAAAATAAAACATAAAAAAATTGGAATATCTATATTTATCGCTCTGACTGTTAGTTCAATTACAGGATTATTTATATATATCTTTTTGTTTTTTAGATATTAGATATTTTTTTTAAAACTTTTTCAAAGTCACCTATAACAATATCTTCAACGGAACACGCAATCATAAGATTTACAGGATGATTAAAATCTTCAATCATTTTTCCATTTAGATCACAATAAGTATCTCCATGAGCTAGTATTTCATCTTCATGAAATTGTTCTAAATATGTAGTCTCTCTAAAAAGATATCCATAAACTTTTTTACCAAGAGCTGAAGCATAACCACACTCCCAAATAGTTCCACTATCACTCTCTTTTCCTCTAAAAGAGTTTAAGTTTGCAACTACAAGATCGCATTCATCTATCAAATTTTTATTTGCTTCAAAAATATCTTTAGCAATTTTTTGTTTTGCTTGGTTGAAATCAATAACATTATCAAGTGGATATAGACCTATAAAGCCATAATCTTTGCAAAGTTCTACATATCTTTGACCAATTTCTATAGAGTCCATTTCAAATACATCTGGCCCTGCTATATATATTTTTTTCATATTGATTCCTTATTTCTTTTTACCATATTCTATTCTCTTTCCATTTTCATCAATTAAAGGATATTTTTTTTCATTTAATTTCATTTTTTCAATTATTGCATCTTCTAGATTTATATCTAGTTTCATACACATTCGTATAAGGTATACTGCAATATCAGCTATCTCTTGTTTTGCATGTTCTTTTTTATCATCACTTAGATTATTTGCTTGTTCAAGTTCGAGCCATTGAAATATTTCAAGTAGTTCTGATGCCTCAACACTTAAAGCCATAGATAAATTTTTTGGGTTATGAAATTTTTCCCAATCTCTTTGTTCCGAAAAGTCTTTAATAATACCTTCAATTTTTTGCATATTCATGTTAAACCTCTTTAAATGATAAAGTATTATATAATACCGAAATTTTAAAAAAAGAAAAATAATGATAAAAAGAATGTTTTTACAAAAACACAAAGCAATTGATTTTAAGTTTTACCAAAATGTTGATGATTTTATAGTTGAAGAGCTTCCAATAAAATTTGCAGGACGTGGAAATTTTATTATTGCAAAGATTAAAAAAAAACAACTTGGAACTTGGGATTTAATAGAGAGCCTAGGACGTGGACTTAGAATCTATGAAAATGAATTAGGTTATGCAGGATTAAAAGATAAAAATGCAACAACTACACAGTATATCTCTATTCCAAAAAAGTATTCAAAAGATTTAAAAAACTTTAGACATAATAAAATTGAGATTCTAGAAACAACTCTTCATGGTTCAAAATTAAATATTGGTGATCTAGAAGGAAATAAATTTGAAATAAATCTTCATGATGTAAAAATAGAAGATGTTGGAAAGATTGAAAAACTTTTAAAACAAATTTCAAAAGTAGGAATGCCAAACTATTTTGGGTTTCAGAGATTTGGCTTTGAAGGGGAAGAAAATCTTGAGAAAGCTAGAAAATATATCTATGAAGACTTGATTATAAAAGATAGAAAAATATCTAAAATGTTAGTCTCAGCTTACCAAAGTGATTTTTTCAATAAATGGTTAGTAGAAAGATTAAAAAATAGTACAGACTTTTTTAAACCTTTATCTGGCGATGTTTTTAGAGAATATTCAAAAGATAAATTTTTTACACCAAAAAATTTAAATGAAAATATTCTAAAAGATTTTGAAGATAAAAAAATAGTACCAACAGGACTACTTCCAGGTCGTCAAGCCTTTAGAAGTATGCATGAGGCAAGAACTATTGAGCAGAAGTATGATGATGCATATATTCAAGAAAAAGGCTATAGAAGAGACGCTATTGTCTATCCAAAAGATATATCAGTAAACTACAATAAACAAACTAGTAAATGTAAAGTGAAGTTCTCACTTCCTAAAGGCTCTTATGCCACTGTATTAATTGAGAATATTATGAATAGGAATCTAAAAGCTTAGATTCCTGTCTTATATTTTATAGATTAAGATATAAAAAACCGCCATCTACTTTACTTTCGTAAACATTAGTACAACCACTATCATTTCCAAGTGCTTCACCCGTAGCTAAATCTATATCCCAGTTGTGTAATGGACAAGTAACCACTGATTCATGAACTAGACCTTCACTTAATTTTCCTTGCTTATGTGGACAGATATTGTTGATTGCAAAAATAGAACCATCTCTATTTTTAAATAAAGCGATTTCTTCTTCCCCTATAACCACTTTTCTTGAACCCATAGCTGGGATATTTTCTGCTTCTATTACTTTAATCCAAGTTGCCATTATACTGTCTCCTTTGCTACATAGTTTGGTAAATTTTCTGTATCAATTACAATTGGATTAAACTCTTTTGTATATCCATCCTCAATTGCTTTTGCCCAAGGGTCAACTTGTGCTGATTTTTGTGATTCATCAAATGAAGCTGCGTACATTTTTCTTTTTTCATCGTCAAACATAACTTCTTTTATATACTCTAATCCAACTCTTTCTATCCAGTGAGCTGTTCTTTCTAGATAGTACGCATCTTCTCTATAAAATTGCATATAAGCTTTTGTATATTCGAATAATTCTTCATCCGTTTCTACTTTACATAAGAAATCAGTAACTCTAACTTTGATACCACCATTACCTGCTATATGGATTTCCCATCCTGAATCAACACCTATAACTCCAAAGTCTTTAATTGTTGCTTCGGCACAGTTTCTTGGACATCCTGATACTGCAATTTTATATTTATGTGGTGTCCATGAACCCCATGTTAATTTTTCTAGTAGTACACCCATTCCCATTGAATCTTGTGTACCAAATCTACAATAAGTATTTCCTACACAAGTTTTTACAGTTCTAAGACCTTTAGCATATGCTTGACCAGATACGAAACCTGCATCATTTAAATCTTTCCACATAGGTTCTAATTGTTCTTTTGTTACACCAAACATATCAAGTCTTTGTCCCCCTGTAAACTTTACAGTTGGTACATTATATTTAACAGCAATATCTGCCATATCTTTAAGCTCTTGAGCTGTTGTTAATCCACCCCAAATTCTTGGAACTACTGAATATGTACCATCTTTTTGTATATTTGCAAATACTCTATCATTTACAAGGGCAGATCTTTTGTCATTTTGATATTTATCATCATTGTATTTAACAAGTAAGTAGTAGTTAATAGCAGGTCTACATTTAACACATCCATCTTCTGTTTTCCAATCAAGTTTTCTAAATACTTCATATACATTGTTAAAATCATTTGAGTTAATAGTATCTTTTATTTCTTGGTGTCCAACATCACAACAATCACAGATACCTTCAACTGTATCATTGTATTCATCACCTAAAGTGTTTACTAAAATTTGTTCAACTAAACCTAAACATGAACCACATGATGCTCCAGCTTTTGTACATGATTTTACATCACCAAGTGTTTTTAAATCTTTGTCTTTAATAGCACTTACAATATCACCTTTACAAACACCATTACATCCACAAACTTCCTCATCATCACTCATGGCATTTACATCATCACCACCGTGACCTGCATCTCCTGAAAGTGCAGACTTACCAAATAGTATTTTTGTTCTTAAGTCGCTTATATCAGTATGTTCTTTTAAAAGTTTTAAATACCAAGAAGCATCCACTGTATCACCATAAAGTACAATACCAATGATTTTATTATCATAGATTACAAGTTTTTTATAAACTCCAACTTTTTCATCAAGTAAGATAAGTTCTTCTGTAGTCTCATCACCTAAGTAGTCTCCAGCTGAAAATAAGTCAACGCCAGAAATTTTAAGCCTAGTTGATAAAGTAGAACCAGAGTATCCATCTATATCTTTATCTGCAAGTTTTTTAGCTAATACTTTTGCTTGCTCATATAAAGGAGCAACTAAACCATATGTATTTCCTTTATGTTCAACACATTCTCCAATTGCAAAAATTGAGTCATCACTTGTTTTCATAAAATCATCAACTGCGATACCTTTTTTAGTCTCAAGTCCAGCTTCTTTAGCTAAAGTAGTATTTGGAATAATCCCTGTTGCAAAAACTACGATATTTGAACTTACTGTTTCACCATCTGTAAAACTTACACTTTCAACTGTATTTTTTCCTGTAATTTCTTCAATAGTAGTATTTAGTTTAAACTCTATTCCATATGATTCAAGGTTTTTTTGTAAAAGTTTTCCACCAGTTGTGTCTAATTGTTGTGAAAGAATAGAACCACTTCTATGTACTAAAATAGTTTTAATTCCATGCATTGCTATACCATATGCAGCTTCAAGACCAAGTAATCCTCCACCAACAACTACAGCAGTTTTTTCTTTATCTATAGTATCAATAATAGTATCTACATCATGTTTTGTTCTAAATGCAATTACATTTTTTAAATCGCTTCCCGTTGTTTTAGGAACAAAAGGCTTTGACCCAGTAGCTATTAAAAGTTTGTCATATGAGGTTTCTTTTCCACTTTCACTTTTGATTGTTTTTGATTCTTTATTTATAGAAGTAACTTTGTCACCTTTGTATAAAGTGATATTATGTTCATCGTACCATGATTGGTGATTAATAATAGTATCTTCAAAAGTTTTTTCTTGTGATAGTATATATGAAAGCATAATTCTATTGTAGTTTACATAAGGTTCTTCACCAAAAACTGTAATATCATATTTCTCTTTTGTAATATCTAATAAATCTTCAACTGTACGAAGACCACTCATTCCATTTCCAATTATTACTAATTTTTCTTTCACGATTATTCCTTCTAAATCTTATGTTTTAATTATTCCAAAAAATCTACATTTTGTATCAAAAAAAGTGTATATAAAATATTCAATAAACTTAATTCTTAATAAAATTATCTAGAAAATAAGTATTTGAATGTATCTATTTAGCTTTTATAGCTTTATTTTACATTAAATATCCCAAGGTATCCACTTTATTTTAAAACTAAGAAAACTATACACATGGCTAAAATAAAGCTAACTATTTTCCAAAAGAAAACAGGGTTTCTTTTTATCAGTGCTGGTTTTGTTTTGTTCAAAAAGTTTTGATTTGGATGATGTAAATCATAAATAAATTCTGACAATTCTGAGTATCTATCATTTGGGTTAATTTCCAATGCTTTTTTTAATGCTTCATCTACCCACGTAGGAATTATAGATTCATCTTCATAGGCTAAGCTATAATATTTTAGTTTTTTCTGTAAAGATGTTGTATGAGATTTTGCTACATTTATTCCATATGGAAACTTTCCTGAAATCATTTGATATGTAATTACTGCTAGTGAAAAGATATCTGAACGATTTGAACCTTTAAAACCAAGGAAATATTCAGGAGCAGAATATAAAGCAGTGCCTTGTAGGTGTTCTTGTTCTATTATTGAATTGATATCTTGTATTCCTTCAACTCTTGTAGAACCAAAGTCAATGATTTTTATTGAGCCTGTGTTATCTATTAGAATATTTTCAGGTCTTATATCTTGATGTATCATTTCAAGTCTATGAAAAGCAAAAAGTCCTTTTGCTATTTGTTCTATAATATTTCTTATTTTCTCTAACTTAGGTTTTGGATTATCTATTATCCATTGGCTTAGGGTTTGACCTTCTATAAACTCTGTGACATTATATAAATAATTTTGCTTTCTTGTTTGAACATAGGATTTTACTACATAGGCATTGTTGATTTTTTTTGCAATCCAATCTTCTAATATAAATCGTTCTAAGTATGCTTTATCATTTTGTAATTCTGTTGATGGAGTTTTTATAACAACAGATGTTTTTGTTTCATTATCGACTGCAAGATAAACATGGCTTCTTGGACTTGAACTTAAATTTCTTATAATTGTATATCCATCAAAAGTTTGTCTTGCTTCAAGTATTGGAGGAAGAGGTTTTTCATCAAGTTGCTGATTTATCTCTTTTAATTCTTTATTTGGAAGAGCATCGATTCTTACAAGTTGAATAGTTAAATTATCATCGCTTCCATTTTTTAAAGCTTCTTCTGCGAAAATTTTGGCAGCCTCTTCGTAATTATCTTTGTATTTTTTCAAAGTATCAAGCATAAAATCTTTTTTAATAAATTCATAAACACCATCAGTCATAAGTAAAAAAATATCATCTTTATCAACAGGGATTGAATCATAATCAATTGTAAGCTGTGAATCAATACCCATAGCTCTACTTAAATAACTTTTATCTTTTGAAACCCAAAGTCGATGATCAGTTGTAAGTTGTTGAAGGTTATTATCTTTTAATCTATATATTCTTGAATCACCAAGATGAAAAATATGTGCAGTAGTTGATTTTATGATTATAGAACTAAAAGTACAGACATATCCTTTGTCTTTATCATATCTATGTTGGCTTTGTCTTGTTTGTGAATATAACCAAGAATTGGTTGCTGTTAAAACTCTTTGGGCTGATTTTTTAACAGACCAAGTCTGGGAGGTACAATAGTAGTCTTCTAAAAAGGAATTTACAGAAACTTTACTTGCTATATCACTTACGTTGCTGGTGCTTATTCCATCTGCTAGGGCTATTGCTAGACCTTTATATTTTAGTAGATGATCATTTGGTATAGAAATACCATGGAAATCTTGATTTACTTCCTTTACTCCTTTAGTAGAGTATTGACCGCTCGTGATTTGTAATTTATTATTCATACTATTAAACCTTAATGCAGACTAAAAAAGGTTAAAAAATTTAGTCTGCATTAAAATCTAGTTTACCAAGATTTATAACCTAGGAATTTTCCATTCATAGTAATTACAACTCTATCTCCAGCTGGATTCTTTTCTTTTTCGATATCCATTGAGAAATCAATTGCACTCATAATTCCATCACCAAATTTTTCACCTATAATCTCTTTTATTGTATCTCCATAAACACCTATAACTTCATAGAATCTATATACTACGGGGTCTGTAGGAATAACTTGATCCCAAGATTTATATGGATACTCTTGTAAAACTTTTTCAACGTTTTTACTAAGTTTTAGAACTTTACAAAGCTTTTTAGCTTGCTCTTTTGTTAAAGAATTTTTTCCTAAACAAGCTGAAGTTAAAAATACACTTCCTAATCCAACTTTTGAAGAGATGTCTTCCCAAGATAAACCAAGTTCTTTTTTTGAAATTATTATTTCTTCTGTCATTTCTATTTTTGTCATTCTTTATCTCCTAAATTACTTTATAGGCAAAAAGCCTATAAAGTTTTATGCTGCGTATTTATCCGAAGAAACACCTAAATCTCTTCTTTTATCAGTTTTAACGTGTGTATAGTAAATCATTAGACCAACAAACACTAAACCACCTACCAAGTTACCAAGTGCAACTGGAAGTTCATTCCATAATAAGTAATCAGCAATTGTAAAATCTCCACCCATGATTAAAGAGAATGGAAAAAGGAACATATTTACAATAGAGTGTTCAAACCCCATAAAGAAGAACAGCATAATTGGCATCCACATTGCAAGCCACTTTCCTGAAACAGAAGTAGAAATCATAGCTCCAACTACACCCATAGATACCATCCAGTTACATAACATACCTCTAATAAATACTGTAATCCACCCAGCAATTCCATATTCAGAGTACCCAACTGTTCTAGACTCACCTATAGTTGCAACCTTTGCAGCAATTGCTCCACCATCAGTATTGAATCCCATAGTAAAGATAAATGCCATCATCACTGCAACTGTAAATGCACCACCAAAGTTACCAAGAGCAACTAATCCCCAGTTTCTTAGAATTTGTTTCCATGTAACCCCAGGTCTTTTATCAATCCATGCTAATGGAACTAAAGTAAATACACCAGTTAAAAGGTCAAATTTCATAAAATAAAGCATGATAAAACCAACAGGGAATAAACAAGCCCCTAAAATTGGTGACCCTGATTTCATTGCAACTGTAATTGCAAAAACTGCTGCTAGTGCTAAAATTGCACCTGCCATATATGCTCTAATTAATGTATCTTTTGTAGACATGAATACTTTTTGCTCACCAGCATCAACCATTTTGGTAGCAAACTCAGACGGTTCTATATACGCCATAAACTCTCCTTGTTTTGTTTATAATTTTTAGATGAGAGTATTAAAACAAAAGAAGTGAGGAAAAAAATAGGATTTTTGAGATTCTATGTATACAAAATATACAAAGTGAGTAATTAAAACTGTTTAATAAAGTTTTATAATTACATATATAAAAAGGAATCTCATCAGAAAATCAATCATATATCTATTTATATTTTTTTTATTGTCACTTTTTTTATTAATTGGAAGTACTATTAAAGACTCATATAAAGTTCAAGAAAATCTTTTAAATGAAAGTCTAAAAAATAAAGCACTTGCTATTTTCAATCTTATAGTTGATATGAGACATTGGAATGCCCAATATAAAGGTGTTTATGTTAGAAGTGATAAATTAGAACCTAATCCATATTTAAAACCTGGTTTTATAAAATCAAAAAACAATGAAAAACTCATCTGGGTAAATCCAGCTTTTATGACTAGACAAATATCTGATATTGCAAGTAAAAGAGATGGCTTTAAACTGAAAATCACAAGTAATAAACTAATTAATAAAAATAATGCTCCAGATGAAGAAGAGAGAAAGATATTAAAATATTTTGATAATAATATTGATGTACCATATTATTGGAGTATGGATAATAATACTTTTAGGTTTATGGGTGCTTTGAAAACTGAGGAAAGTTGTCTTGAATGTCATGCCCATCAAGGGTATAAAGTAGGAGATGTAAGAGG
This sequence comes from Arcobacter sp. LA11, assembly GCF_001895145.1. Taxonomy (NCBI): domain Bacteria; kingdom Pseudomonadati; phylum Campylobacterota; class Epsilonproteobacteria; order Campylobacterales; family Arcobacteraceae; genus Arcobacter; species Arcobacter sp. LA11. Next base: position 12,119 of record NZ_BDIR01000002.1, read on the forward strand.
TGGTATCTCTGTATCTTTTGATGCGAAGAAAGAGTATAAACAGCTTGAAGAGATTAATAAAGATAAAGAACAGACTATTTTCTTTTTGGTTATTGCTGCTATTGGTACTATTATTACCTTGATTGTTTATCAGCGTATTAAAAGAGTAGACGAGATGAAAATTTCAAATCTAAATAGTACTTTAGAAACAAAAGTAAAAGAACTTGATGATTTTAATAAAACTTTAGAAATAAAAGTAAAAAAAGAGGTTGAAAAACAAAGAGAAAAAGAGAATCTTTTAATCCAACAATCTAAACTTGCAGCACTTGGAGAAATGATAGGAAATATTGCCCATCAATGGAGACAACCAATAAGCGCAGTAAGTGCAATCATGATGAATATAAAATGGACAGCAATAGCCCAAGGCGCAGATAAAAACTTTTTAGATGAAAGAATGAAAGAGGCAAATGAACAATTAAAATATATGTCTCAAACTATTGATGACTTTAGAACTTTTTTTAAACCAAATAAAGAAAAAGAGTACTTTGATTTAAAAGAAGAAGTACGAAAAGCATATAAGATTTTAAGGGCCTCTCTTGAAAATGAAAATATCAATCTTCAAATATATTCTAATACAACAATAGAAGCTTATGGTTATGCAAATGAATTTTCGCAAGTTGTATTAAATATAATTTCAAATGCAAAATATGTATTAGTTGAAAGAAAAATAGAAAACTCAAAGATAGAAATACATTTATCAAAAGATGAACAAAATATATATTGTGAGATAAAAGATAATGCTGGTGGAATAGAAGAAAAATATATTGATAGAATTTTTGAACCATACTTTACAACAAAAGAACATCACGGTACTGGAATAGGATTATACATATCAAAAGAGATAATACATAAACATATGAAAGGTATGTTAAGAGTAGAAAATGGCAAAGATGGAGCTAGTTTTATAATCTCAATACCAAGAGTAAAAAAGGAAAATCATGCAGATACTTGAGAGACTAAAAACTAAAACTATCTTACTAGTTGAAGATGAAGATATCATAAGAGAAAATATTGCTTCGATGTTAAAATTCTTTTTTAAAGAAGTATATACTGCAATTGATGGTTATGATGGTATTGATAAATATGAAGAGCATCTTCCTGATATAGTTATGACAGATTTAAAGATGCCAGTTATGAATGGTTTTGAACTTATTGAAGAACTTAGAACTAGATCATGTAAAGCATATACGATAATTGTATCAGCTCATACAGATACAGAACTTTTACTTGATGCAATTCACAATGGCGTAGATAGATATATAATAAAACCAGTAACAGAAGATGAACTTTTTGAAGCTTTTGAAGCATATTTTAAAAAAATAGATGAAGAGTTACCTAAAGTTATTGAGCTTAGTTCAAGTATAACTATTAATTTTGATAAAGCGTTTGTAGTAGTAAATAGTGAAGAAATTCATATAAATAAAAAAGAGACCCAGTTTCTAACTTTGCTTTGTAAAGATATGGATAAAACAATAACTTATGAAGAAATAGAGTATCAAATTTGGGGAAGCGCTTCTATGAGTTTAGCTGCAATTAGAAGTGTTGTAAGAGATCTAAGAAAAAAGATAGGACAAGATTATATTTTAAATGTATCAGGGACTGGTTATAGGTTAAGATAGTTTTTTAAATCTTTACATTCCAATCTTCTAAAGTTTTAGGAGCTTCTAGTTCACAATTGTCCCACTCTTCAAATCCTGATGTTTTTTCATAAACTTGCAAAGCTAACTCTTCCGCTTTTTCTGACCAGTTTATTACGTCATCATTTATAGTTAGATTATATCCACCATATGGTGCTGCTGAGATAAAGAATATTCCAAAAGGTGTTTTAAAATAGTTTCTCAAAATTTGATTCCTTCTATATTTTAGTTATTACTAGTAAGTGCAACTTTTAATCCAAATGCAATTAATACACTACCAATAATTCTTTCTATTGTTTTCTTTGATTTATAAAATTTATCTAATAAAATTGGGTGAGTAAACAAATAGCTTACGGTAATAAACCAAATTAGATGTGCAAAAGATATAATCATTCCATATACTAGTTGTATCCAAATAGGAGTTTCTATAGTAACTACCTGAGTAAAGATACTTAAAAAGAATATTGTTGTTTTAGGGTTCAGTACATTTGAAATAAATCCAGTTTTAAAAGCTTCAAGATTAGATATATCTAAATGGCTTTTATTCTGTTCAATATCAACTATTGATTTTGAAGTAAAAGTTTTCCATCCAATATAGATTAGATATGCAGCACCTAGATACTTTAAAATTGAAAATAAGATTATAGAGTTTGAGATAATAACAGCTAGTCCAGCAATAGAGTATGCAACATGAAACCATACCGCAGTACTTATCCCAAGAGCAGAATATAAACCAGCTTTTCTACCATAGAAAATACTGTTTCTTGTAACCATCACAAAATCAGAACCAGGACTAATTGCCATAAATATTGCTATAAAACTCATAGTTAGTATTTCATTTAAATAAGGGATTGAGTCTAAGAACATATTATTCCTTTACGTATTTATTGAATAGAGATTATATCTAAGATAAGCTATAAGAGTAATAGAAATATATAGTAAAGTAAGTAAAGAAGCTACAAGTATAAAACTTGTAGCTTAATGATTTAATTTTATTTTTTTAATTTGTTTTATCTTCTTAGATAAACCTTTTTCTTAAATGGACAGTTTTGTACCATTTTCAACATCTAAATATAACTAATAAAAATGTGAAATTAATCGGAAAAAAATAGAAAAAAACTGATATTATTTATTAATAGAATTTTTTTTCATTATTTCATTTGCAAAAATACTCTCATTTTTAACCACAATATGTTCAAGTTCTCCAATAACTTCTGTCTCTTTCATCTTAATCCCATCTGGAACTTTAACACTATGAAGTTGAACTGCACACTGTTTATAATTTGGTTCAAAAGATTTTGGATCAAAATCTGCGATTGTGATTGCATTTATTAGTTGTTCATTATAATGAAATGGTACAAAAACTGAACCAGGTCTTACATTTTGTGACTCTCTTACTATGATATCTTTGATTTTTCCTCTACTTGAAGATATATCCATTCTATCTCCACTTTTAACTTCTAGTTTAAGGGCATCTTTTGGATTTATTTCAATCCATGCTTCAGGTGCTAGGTCATTTAGTATAGAGATAGTTTTTGTTTTTGTTCTTGTGTGCCATTGTTCAACTGTACGACCAGTATTTAACATAAGTGGAAAATCACTGTTTTCAGACTCTAGAAGTGGTAACCAATCAAGAGCTAATAAATTTGCTTTTCCATCACTAGTATTACAAGGCATATTTTCATCATAAAGTCTTGCAGTTCCTTTTGGATTTTTTGTATTACAAGGCCATTGGATTCCTCCAAGTTCTTCTATTAGTTCATACGTCATACCTGTATAATCACAAAGTCTTCCATCACTTAATTTTTTCCATTCATTAAAAGCATCTCTTGGTTCTTTCCAATTTGGATATAGTTTTTCATCTAGTCCAAAGTATTTTGAAAACTCTAATACAATATCAAAGTCACTTTTACAAATACCAAGAGGTTCTACAGCTTTTTTAGCATAGTTACATCTTCTTTCACTATTTGTATATGTTCCTTCTTTCTCACTCCACGTAGCAGCAGAAAATACTATATCAGCTTTCATAATGGTTTCACTTTTAAATGCATCTTGAACTACAAGTAGCTCAAGTTTTCTAAGTGCTTTTCGTAATTTGTTTTGATCAGGAAAAGATACTAAGGGATTAGTTGCAACAAGCCATAAAGCTTTTATCTCACCTTTTTCTATAGCATCTATTATTTGTGGATATGAGTAACCACGTGAAGTTGGTACATCTTCTACTGGAAGATTCACAATGTTTGCATACTCTTGTCTATCTTTTTCGCTTGCAAAGTTTCTATATCCTGGTATTGAAGAAGTAAATCCAGTTTCTCTAGTACCCATTGCGTTACATTGACCTGTAATAGAAAGTGCCGTTGCACCTTTTCTTCCAAGGTTACCAGTAATAAGTGCAAGATTACAAATCGCACTAACTGTATCAGTTCCTATTGAACTTTGATTTACTCCCATAGTCCATGCTGACATAGCTGCTGGTGATTTTGCATAAACACGAGCAAGGTTATATAAATCTTTTACCTCAATACCCGTTATCTGGGCAACATCTTGTGGTTTATAGTTTGCCATGACATGTTTTCTAAACTCTTTATATCCAGTTGTTCTTTTTTTAATAAACTTTTCGTCTTCCCAACCTTGTTCTAAAATAATATGACAAAGTCCATTCATCAAGGCTAAATCGCTTCTAGGTTTTATTGCTACAAAGATATCTGCCATTTTTGCAGTTTTTGAAAACCTTGGGTCAATTACTATAATAGTTGGTTTCTTACCAGTAATCTTTTCATTTTTTGCAATATGAAGTTTCAAAATAGGGTGGTTATCTGCAATATTTGCACCTATTAAAACAATAGTATCTGCATAAGAGAAATCTTCATAACATCCAACTGGTCCATCACTTCCAAAAGTTTGTTTATATCCCATAACTGCACTTGCCATACAAAGTGTTGTATTGCCATCGTAGTTGTTTGTCTTTAATCCCATTTGAACAAACTTACCTAGAGTATAAAACTCTTCTGTTAAAAGTTGTCCTGTAGAGATTACTGATATAGCTTGGTTACCATATTTTGATTGTATTTCTTTAAATTTATCACTTGTTGTTTGAAAAGCTTCTTCCCAAGAAGAACTCACTAATTGACCATTTTTTCTAATCATTGGAGATGTAAGTCTATTTTCACTTTGAACCATGTCATGTTCGCTTAAACCTTTTGGACAAAGAGTTCCTTTATTTACAGGATGAGCTGGGTCACCTTTTGTATATGTAGGTTTTCCATTTTGTACACCAATATATAAGCCACAACCAACACCACAATATCCACAAGTACTTCTAACCCAAGAAGTTGGAGCTTTCTCTTTAGCTACTTTTCCAAATACTTTATCATCTACAAGTGAGTATTTATCATTTTTAATATCTACACCTAGAAAGTTTTTAATTTTATTAATCATCATTAGCCCCTTTGGTTCCCTGCAAAAAAGTTTCCTGCAAGTCCTTGAGCAACTGCAGTTTTATAAAATAGTAGTCTTGAAATAATTTCACTAGAAAATGAAATAATAATTGCAAGACCTAATACAAAAATTGAATCTGGATAGTTACCAGCAGCTAGAAGAAGCATAGCAAATAGAGGTAATGCTAATGCTCCAATATATAAAGACATCTCTCTATAATCATTATATTTTTTAAAATGTTCTTCATATAAAATCTTTGTTTTATTTAGTTGATAAAAGTGTTTATTCTCTTTATCTAGATATTTATAAAAATCATTTTGATTTGCAAACTCTTTATATTGAAAAAATGAAATAAATAGTGCTATAGGTATAACAACACTTGCACTTGCATAGTACGCATTTAATATAAGAATAAAGCCTATTAATAAAATTCCAATATATGAAACATTGAAGAAAATATTTGTTGTTTCTTTTTTATTCCAAGATGGTCTAGCTTTAATTCTATAAATCATAGATTGAGCATAGATTCCATAAATACCAATTGCTAATACACCAACTTCTATAATAAATCTAAACACTTGGTTAAATTCAAAAAAGAATATTGGAAGAAGAAGTGTTAATCCTCCTGCATAAAGACTAAGGGCTAAAGCTTCTCTACTTAACCAAGAAGTTTTAATATTTTTCATAGCTGTATATGCTAATATTGGACGTCCAAGGTGTAAAGCAGATAGTGGTAACCCAATTGCTGCTGGTATAAAAATGGCAATCAACATCCATATATTTGGAATAGCAAGATTAAATCCAAGTAAGCTTGCAAACTCTCCTGCAACTAAAGCTATAAATCCTCCAACAGAAATTTGAGTTAAAATTGTCATAAATACAAGTGGCCATTCTGAATGATTTGGTTTTACAATATGTGCATCTGCTGGGATTACTTTTTCTGTAGCATCATCAATTGTATATCTAGTAGTTGGTTTAGTTACTTCTGTATCTGGAAGATGAGGTGCAATTCCTTCTTTTTCTAAACCAGTATCAAGCCATTCTTGTGTATTTACAACTTCTATTTCAATTGCACCTGCTGGACAGGCTTGTACACAGGCTGGAGTTTGTCCTATATCTAACTTATCATGACACATGTGACACTTAGTTACTATTCCTCGGTCTTCATTAAATACAGGTACTTCATAAGGACAGTTCCATGTACAGTATTGACATCCAATACACGTATCATCATCGTGAAAAACTATTCCATTGTCAAATTTTATATAAGATTCTGTAGGACAACCTTTTAAACATTCTGGGTCAATACAGTGGTTACAAGACATTGAGTTAAAATGATTTGAAACATTTGGGAAGATACCACTTTGAGTTTCTCCTACTCTTCTCCATTTTATATCAGCAGAGTTATTATTTTGTTCATTACAGGCAACTTCACAACAGTGACACCCTACACAGGCTGTTGCATCAAAGTGAAACCTATACTGTTCTCCTTCTTTGGGTTTTTCTATATCAATATTGTAGTTACCACATTGCATACCGGTTTGTGCTTTATGATTTATAAAACTTTCTAAGGGAGTCTCTTCATTTATACTCATTCTCAATATCCTATTATTATCTATAATTGAATATTGTAGCAATAATTTTATGTAAATTTAAAGTTAATCTATATATAAAATATACAATAAAATATTTTTATATCTATAAAATAAGATAATTAATGTAAAATTAAGATTACAATTTTTCTATTCTTACTGCACTATGGTTATAATCTGGTTGTAGGGAATCTTTATCTAGTAAATCATTTGTAAGATAATTTATATTTCTATTACTAACAGGTATAAATATTGTATCTACTCTTATCGTGTCTGTGATTAAAACTTTTGATTCAATTTCTCCTCTAATAGATTGAATTTTTATTTTGTCATTATCTACTAATCCTAATTTTTTAGCATTTAAAGGGTTCATTTCACAAAAGTCTAAATCTTTAAATTTTAGAAGAGTTTTTGGAAGATTTGTTTTTGTTCCACTATGCCATTGGTCTCTTGTTCTTCCTGTTATTAAAATAAATGGATATTTTATACTTGTCTTTTCACTTAAAAGTTTATTTTGTACAAAATGAAGATTTGCTTTTTTGTTTTTTGTAAAAAATTCTTTTTTTAAAACAATATCTTTTCCCCATACAAAAGGTTTTTTTGATAAATCATCATAGTCTGCTTTATGTATATCCATATGATTAGATAATTTTGTCATCTCTTGATATTCTTGAAAAATTTCTTTTGAAGATTGAAAATTAAAAGCATTTTTAAATCCAAGTTTTTGTGCAATTAATTGAAAAATCTCCCAATCTGGTTTACAATCAATTGAAGTTCGTGTTAGTTTTTCTTGTTTTGTGATTGTTCTATCTAGATTTGTTTGAGTTCCTTCTTTTTCTCCCCATGGAGAAGCAGGGAGTTTGATATGTGCAAAATCAGATGTTTCAGAGTTATCATAAGCATTGATTTCTATAACAGTAGGTATTTTTTTCATTAGTCTTTCAACTTTATTTCTATTTGGAAGATGATAAACAGGATCTGTGTGACAAATAACAAGCACATCTAAATTTGCACTTAGCATTTGTGTTGCAGTTAATCCTACTTTATTATCAATCTTATTTGTATCCCAAAACTGTGAAACTTTTTTTATAGACTCTTTTTCAAAACCTAAATGTACTGCAAGCATAGTGGAAAGTCCACCAACTTCCCTTCCTCCCATTGCATTTGGTTGACCAGTTAATGAAAATGGTCCATTCCCTTCTTTATAGATTTTTCCTGTAAGTAAATGAGTGTTTATAAGAGATAGATTTTTATCTACTCCTTGAACTGATTGGTTTAATCCCATTGTCCATGCTGATATTATATTTTCACTGTTTTTATATATTTCCCAAAACTCTTCAAATTGTTCTTTTGAAAGTCCAGTTCTTTTTAGCATTTTAGTTATAGGAACTCTTTTAAATTTATTTTTTAATAGTTCATAATTATTTACATTTTCTTTTATAAATTTTTCATCAACTAAATTTTCATCAATAATTCTTTTTGAAACTAGATTAAAAAAATCTATATCACTTCCTACTTTTAGTGGAAGATATAAATCAGCAATCTTAGCAGTATCAGTAAATCTTGGGTCTAGAACGATAATCTTAAGACCTTTTTTCTTTGCTCTTTTAATATTATTATGAAAAACTACATGTGCCTCGGCAGTATTCGCACCTGCTAAAATAAGAAGATTTGCTTTAAAAACATCTTCCATTCTAACTGGAACAAAATCTATTCCAAAGGCTTTTTTATGGGCTACAACTGCACTTGACATACATGTTCTACTATTTGTATCTACGTTATTTGTACCTAAAAAACCTTTTACTAATTTATTTGCAATATAATAATCTTCGGTTAGCAGTTGACCTGATAAATAAAATCCAATTTTATCACTAGTAGTAGCTTTGATTTTTTTTGCTATAACATCTACTGCATTATCCCAAGAGGTAGTCTTAAGTTCATCATGGAGTGTTTCTCTAATGTGTGGACGTAATAATCTAGTAGGAGTTTGAATACTTAAAAGTTCAGAAACTCCTTTTGAACAAACTTTTCCTTCATTTACTGGATAAACTAAATCTCCTCTTAATTTATCTTCTTCAAATTCTAGACCACAACCAACACCACAATATCCACAAACTGACTTTATCATCAAAAATCCTATATATTTTTATAGGATTTATTATATATAAAATTAATGTAAAATTAAGAATATTCTGTTTAAAAGATAAACAATTATGAAGTTTTTATCCACATAATAAAATTAAGGATTAGTAGAAAGTAAAATCCAAACTTATAAAACTTCAAAGGATCTCTTTGAAGTAATGGTGTATTTTTATTAAAAAATGGTTTTACCTTATCAGAGTTTTCCACTTCATAATTCATAAGAGTATAATTTTCATACCTCAAGTTTTCATCTACACTTATGGCTCTTAATATAATACTTTCTAACCAATTTGGAATATTATTGTTATAAGTTCTTGGTAGTTTTGCTTTTTTAAATGTAGGGTTTTGAAAAGGTTCAATTTCTCCATATGGAAACTTACCTGTTAAACTTTCATATAAAGTAACTCCAATAGAAAATATCTCTGTTTTTTCATTGATAAAAGCATCTTTAAATCTCTCAGGAGCCAGATAAGAAGGCGTTCCAGCTTTATTATTTATTGAATAGACTTCAGTAATAGAACCAAAATCAATGATTTTAAAAATTCTTTTTCCATCACGTTCACATACAATAATATTTTCTGGTTTTATATCTCCATGAACTAAGTCATACTTTAATAAATACTGACTCATACTAAGTAAAGTTTTGGCTAAAACTATGGATTCTTCAATTGATAGTGTTCTTTTTTTAAGATACTGTTTTAATGTAATCCCATCAAGTTTAGTCATAAGATAATATCTTGCAGTTCTATTTTTAGGAACTACACTTTTTGGAAAAAATCCAGCTTTTAATCTTTTTGCATTCCATACTTCTTTTACATATAAATCTAAAATATCTGGATTTTCTACTGCTTCAGCTGGAGCAAACTTTATTACATATTCAATACCTTTTTTTTCACAAATCCAAGTTCTGTCATTTTGAATTAATGACAACTTAAGTTTATAACCATCAATTTCATCACCTTTTTTTAATTTTTCAGGGATGTTTAGTGATAATTTTTTTAATTTACTTACTTCATCAATATCTAAAATATCAATTACTATTGCAGAAGTATCATCAGGAAGGTTATCTTCCATTAGTTTACTAGCTTTTTTTACAAGTGGTATTGCTCCATTTCTCATGTGTTTTGATAACATATCATTACTCATAACTGAGTATAATCCATCACTACATAAGAGAATTGAGTCATCTTTTTGTATGTTATTTTCAAAATAAAAAATTTCTAATTCATCATTTATTCCAATAGCATTTGATAAAACACTATGCATTCCTTCTTCATTATGGTCATATGAAAGTTGTTTTAGTTCTTCATCTCTTTTTATATATATACGGCTATCTCCAACATTTGCACCATATAATCTATTTCCATCAATTACAACGATAGTTAATGTTGTGACAAGTTCTGGTCTTTCGTATTGATCTATAGATTCTTTATATAAAATTGAGTTAATAGATTTAATAAAAGATTTGATAGATTTTTCAATTGTCCATGCAATAGGTCTATTTTTGAAGTTATTAATTAAATGAGTTGTAACTCTTTTTGCAGCTTCTGCTCCTGCTATTGCAGAACCAACACCATCGCAAAGAACGGCAACAGTTATATTATCAGATACTTTAATATCGTAAAAATCATCTCCTGTTAGCTCAGCTCTTTTTGCTAACATAAATCCTGTCGCTTTTATATTATTTTTACTCAAGTTAACAACTCCTAAAGTATTATGTATATATTTAAATTAAAACTTCAAATAAATTCTTAATTTAAATATAAAAAGAGACTCTTTTATTAAGAGACCTTTTTATAAGTTTTTTAGATTCTACCACCAGCGGTAACACCCCAAGTTGTTCTCCATCTAGTTTTAACTAAACTGATTCCTGAAATTGCTACGATTACAACTACTGCAAAGATCAAAAAACCTGCTGTATATCCGTCAAATGCACCTTTTGACCAACCTAGTGTTTTAATCAGAGCTGTTCCTCCAAGACCACCAGCACATCCAACAATTCCTGTCATTATACCAATATCTTTACCAAATCTTTGTGGAACTAACTGGAATACTGCACCATTTGCCATTCCAAGATTTGCCATAATTAAGAACAGTACTAAAATAGCCACTGCAAATGGTAATTCAACGGTTGCATTTATAATTGCTAGTAAGGCAACAATACCATAGAAAAAATATAGAGATCTAACTCCACCAATTTTATCTGCAATATTTCCACCAACAGGTCTTAATACTGCACCTGCAAATATACATAAAGCACCAAAGTAACCAGCAATTACTTTTACATTTCCTTCATCTAATACATCTATACCAAATGCAGCCATATCTACTTGATAAGTATTCATTAAATATACTTTCATATATCCAGCAAATCCAACAAATCCACCAAATGAAACTGCGTAAAATAATGAAAACCACCATGTATCTTTATCTTTTAATAGTTTTCCATAATCTTTTAATTTTTTAGGATTTGCTTTATATACAGATTCAGGTGCATCTTTTGCTAAGAAAAGATAAGCAACAAAAACGACAATTGCCATTGCTGCACCAACTCCAAATACTGAATCCCATCCCCAGATTTCTGCAATTTTTGGCGCAAATAAGAAATCAATTACAACACCAATATTACCAGCACCAGCAATACCTAAAACTACACCTTGAAGTTTTGGCGGATACCATTGTCCAGCTTGTGGTAAAGCAACTGCAAATGAGGCACCTGCAAAACCAAGACCAAGAGCAACTATTAGTAGTTGATTATATGTAATATTGTCACCTTGTAAATAAGCAGTTAATAATGCAGCAATAACAATTGCTTGTGAGATAAGTGCTGTCATTTTTGCACCTAGTTTGTCAACTCCAAACCCTAATACAATTCTTAATATTGCTCCTGATAAAATAGGAAGTGATAATAATGTAGCTTTTTCACTTGCTGTCATTATATGACCACCTAAAGCTAAAGCTTCAGAAATTTCTGTACTAAGTGGTCCTAACATTGTCCACACCATAAAACTCATATCAAAATATAAAAAAGCCATGAACAAAGTAGTTGCGTGTCCTTGTCCTTTTAAGTCTTTTAATCCTGCCATATATATCCTTCTGTAACTGTTTTGTGAAAGTATATAATTAATGATAAAAAAAAAGTATATAAATGTGTATAAAATATATCCAATATATAAATACTATATAAACAGATATAAAATATACAAAATAGATGAACAATAAATATACTTGATATATAAATTTATTTTAATGAAAATTTAATAAAAGGAAATCAAATATAATATAAAAAAGCTAATATATAGGGTTCAAGAAATTAATTTAATGAAAAATTAAGAATTATATGTATAAAAAATGAACAATAATAATGTATGTTTTATCAGAATTTACTGATACAATACTCTTATCAAAACATATACAGTGTTAAATTAAGGAGAGTAGATGTTAAAACAGGTATTAAAAATTGGTTTAGGTGTTTCAGTTGTTGCTTCAACTTTATTAGCAGCCCCAGAGAAAACAAAATTAAAAATAGGTTTTATTGCACTAACTGACTGTGCTCCATTAGTAATTGCAAAAGAGAAAGGATTCTTTAAAGCTGAAGGTCTTGATGTACATGTTGCAAAAGAAGGTGGTGGATGGCCAGGTATTCAGCAAAAAGTAATTTCTGGTGAATATGATTTTTCTCATGCACTAGCAGGTATGCCTATTGCTGCAACACTTGGAATCAATGGAAATGCTCATTTACAAGCTTTATTATCATTAGACTTTAATGGTAATGCAATTACATATGGTAATAATATTATTGCAGAGATGGAAAAATATGGTTTAGATAAAACAAAAAGACCAGTATCTGCTGAATCTCTAAAAAAATATATTGATGCAAAAAGAGCAAAAGAGGGTGATAAGTATGCCCCACTTAACTTTGGTATGGTTCACCCAGTTTCAACTCACAACTATGAGTTAAGATATTGGATGTCTGCTTCTGGAATTAAGCCAGACCAAGATTGTACTATCAAACCATTTCCACCACCAACAATGCCATCAAACTTAATTGCTGGAAATATTGAGGGTTATTGTGTTGGTGAGCCTTGGAATTCAAGAATTGTACTTAAAGGTAAAGGTTCGGCACTTGTAACAAATTATGATATCTGGAACAATAATCCAGAAAAAGTTCTACAAGCAAGAGCTGATTTTGTTAAGAAAAACCCTGAAACTACAAAAGCTGTTATGCGAGCAGTTATTAAAGCTCAAAAATGGTTAGATGAATCATGGGAAAATAGAGAAGAAGCTATTGGTTATTTAGCTAAGAAAAACTATGTAAAAGCCCCAAAAAATGTACTTAGAAAATCTATGTCAGGAACATTCCTTTATAACAAAGGTGTAGATTCTGCTAATCCAATGTTTAATGTATTTGCAAACAACTACGCAGCGTATCCATTTTATTCACATGGAATGTGGTTTGTTACTCAAATGTATAGATGGGGACAACTTGATAAACCAGTTGATATGAAAGCATTAATTGAAAAAGTTTATAGACCTGATTTATTTGCTGAAGTTGCAAAAGAAGTTGATTATAAGTTACCTCCAAGTCCATGGAAAAAAGATGGTGTTGATGAATATAATAAATTCTTAGATGGAAAAGTTTGGGATCCAAATAAAGCAGTTGATTATATCTTTGATTTCAAAGTTCAAAACTCACTTGTTTCAAAAGAAGATTTAATGAAAGCTAACTCATGGAAAGTTGAAACTAAACAACCTGGTTATACTTGTCATTATGGTCCTGCTGGATGTGCAGATCCAAAATATGTTACTAAATAAAGTATCAAATTTATAAAAAATAAAAAAAGATAAAGCCCTAGGGGCCTTGTCTTTTTAAATGCCTAGTTATATTTTCATTTCCTTCTATTTAAGATACTAGGCATTTAAAAGAACAAATTAAAAAAACAAAAGGTTAAATTTATGAACAAAGAAACACTAAAAAAGATATTTCTTCCATTGATTGTATTAGTTTTAATAATACAAGTATGGTCGGGTATTGCTAAGATTGTTGAGGATTTCCCAACTCCAAGTGATACTTATGTATATGCTTTTGGTGGAATTACAACAGATGGTGATGAAATTGATGGTGTTTTATCTGATCCTTTTTATATCGAGAACCAAGATGATAAAGGACTTTTTTGGCAAATCTTAGCATCTCTTGAAAGGGTATTTGGTGGGTTTGCACTAGCAGTTTTAGTTGGTGTTCCAATTGGTTTATTAATTGGTATGAGTAAAAATATGCAATATGCACTTGATCCTTTTATTCAAATTTTTAAACCAGTTTCACCACTTGCATGGCTTCCATTATTGTTATTTGTGTTTCAAGATATTAATACAACTGCAGTTTCAACGATTTTTATTACATCGATTTGGCCAATTATTATAAATACTGCACTTGGTGTTAAAAATGTAAATGAAGACTATTTAAATGTTGCAAAGGTTTTACAGTTTACTCCAATTGAAAAAATCTTTCAAATAATTTTACCTGTTGCTGTTCCTTTTATTTTTACAGGAATGAGATTATCTTTAGGTATTGCATGGCTTGTAATTGTCGCAGCTGAGATGTTAACAGGTGGTATTGGTATTGGATTCTGGATTTGGGATGAGTATAACAATCTTGCTTACCACAATATCATTATTGGTATTATAGTTGTTGGTATTATTGGTTTTATCTTAGATGTTATGATGGGTAAAATCGCTGATTATTTTGATTATAGAAAAAAGATGTAAGGACATAAACAATGAGTAAGAACTTTTTAGAATTAGAAAATATCCATAAAACTTTTCCCCTTCCAGGTGGAAAAGAGTATAAAGCCGTTGTTGATGTAGACGTGAAAATAGCTAAAAATGAAATTATTTCAATTATTGGGCATAGTGGTTGTGGTAAATCAACACTTTTAAATATGATTGCAGGATTAGATGCTCAAACAGAAGGTAATATTATTTTAAATAATAAAGAGATAAAAGGACCAGGTCCTGAAAGAGCTGTCGTTTTTCAAAATCACTCTTTACTACCATGGTTAACTGTATATCAAAATATTGAAATGGCAGTTAAAAAAGTAATGCCTGGTTTAAGTTCATCAGAACTTAGAGAAAGAGTTGAAAAGTTTGTTTCTATGGTAAATCTTGACCATGCAAAAGATAAATTTCCAGGGGAAATTTCTGGTGGTATGAAACAAAGAGTTGGTATAGCAAGAGCTTTATCAATCAAACCAGATGTTTTACTTATGGATGAACCTTTTGGTGCACTTGATTCATTAACTCGTGCAAACTTACAAGAACATCTAATGAGAATTCAGCAAAAAGTTGAAAATACAGTTATTATAATTACACATGATATTGATGAAGCAGTACTTTTAAGTGATAAAGTAATTATGATGACAAATGGTCCAGAAGCAACTATTGGTGAAGTTTTAGAAGTAAACTTAGAAAGACCAAGAAATAGAGTTGAACTTCAACACGATCCAGAATATATTAGATGTAGAGAAGCAATTTTAAGTTTTCTTTATGAAAAATTTGCAAAAGAAGATGAATAATAAAAATAGTTTTAAAGAAGAAGAGAACAGAGCTCTTTTTCTTTAATGTAAATTATAAAATCACAGAATATTTCTCTGCAGCTTTTTCATCCCATTGGATTCCACTTCCTTTACAATCACTAATTATCGCATTTCCATTTTCTAAAACAAGAGGATTTTTTAATATTGGATTCCACCAATCACAATATTCAAGCCAGTTTGTAGTTGGTGTACAACATAGAAGTTGAGCACTAATTTCTGGCCAAAGATGACTTGAAATTTCTATATTATGAGCATTAGCAATAGCAGCTGCTCTAATCCATCCTGTTACTCCACCAATTTTCATCACATCTAACATAATATAATCTGAAGCATTGGCTTGAATTGCATGTTGCATATCAAGAATTCCCCACCAATTTTCACCACATTGAATAGGAGTTTTTGTCTCTTTTGCAATTTTTGAATGTCCAATATAATCATGGGCTAAAGTTGGTTCTTCTATCCATGCTAATTTTTCTTTGTCTAATATTCGATGTCTTTTAATAGCTTCTATTGGAGTTAAACTTTGGTTATAATCAACCATAATTGACATATCTTCACCAGTAGCTTCTCTCATTGCTTGGATTACTTCAATATCTTCTTCTACTGTTGGATAACCTATTTTTGCTTTTATCCCCTTAAGACCTTTTTCTGACCATTCTTTAGCAACTTTAGCACAAACTTCAGCTCCATCATAACCTACTGCTCCATATGCTTTAATTGGCTTAGCTTTTCCACCTAATAGATTTGTCAAAGATAGGTCTTTTTGTCTAGCAAGGGCATCCCACAAGGCCATATCAATACCTGCAATTGACATTCCAACTAAACCTTGAGTTCCTAATAATCTAAATTGTTTATTTAATTTTAAAAAGATATCCAAAGGAACTAATCTCTCTCCTATAACTAAAGGTTCTAGATTTTGAATAAAATCAGCTGTGGCTTTTAACGCTAGTTTAGTATAGGTAAAAATCATACTATGGCCAATATTTCCGTCACTCATTGATATATCTATAAGAATTAGAGGTGATTCAGTAATAATTCCACTTGCTGTTTGGTGTGGTGTTTGCATTGGAACAACAACAGGTCTAACTCGAATAGATTTGATAGTCGATATATTTTCACTCATTAAATATCCTTTATCTATTATTTGACTAATCAGTCAAGTAAAAGTTTATCAAAATTAGAATATCTAGTCAAGAGTTAAGTAAAAAAAAGGTGAAGAACGAATTCTTCACCTTTTTTATGTTAAGTTATATCAAATTTTATTTTAGAATCATATACTCATCATCGTAATAGATTGTATCATCAAGAGCAATTACTTTTTGTTCATTATCAAAGTCAAAATCATAAATTGTTTCTGTTTCAAAATCATTTGAGATATTGATTAAAAAACCTTGTGATTCTAAGGCATATAATGAAGTTCCATATGCTAAAGCATAGAATTTAGCATATTTATATTTTTTTCTATTAATAATATTTAGTGAAATATCAGTTTTAACAATTTGACCATCAATTGTTGCAATATAAATATTATCATCAACTGAAATAATATCTCTTACATTGTAATCTTTTAAATTTAATACACCATCACCAACAGAGATAACTTTATTCGCTGTTGCTGCAACTAAAGTATCTTTAATAACATCTAGGAAAATTATATTATTAAACTCACCATTTGCATCAACTACAATGTTTTTAATAACTTTATTATTTGCTTCTGATACTACTACAATTTTTCCATCCAAAGTTGGGAATAGAATAATATTACTCATAAAGTGAGGGTTTGCAATTCTTGTATCATTTACATATGAGTGAGTAAAATATTCTTTAAGTAATATTTTATCAGTATCTGTATTGTATAGTTGAATTGAATTATCAGAAAATAAAAGTGCAAGTTTATTCTCTTTTAGTGTTGCAGCAATAACAACTCCACCAACTTTTATCTCTTTTTTATCTAATAAAACAGAATCTTTATAATTAGATGCAATAACAACATCATCACTTATATTTAAAAAATTATAACCTTCAGGAATTTTAAATTTTGAAACACCTCTTTTAGTGATAATCTCACCACTATCAAGTGTTGCTCCATCTTTATTCATTGATATAATATCTCCTGCTAGAGATGCTTTATTATTTTCATAATCACCAACAGTATATTCAGGTTCATAAAACTCTTTTCCTGCACAACCTGCAAGAATAAAAATTAATCCAGCGAAAAGAAGTAAGTGCTTCATTTATTTGTCCTTATTTTGTAACTAAATAGTGGTTTAATATGTTTACTAATTCACTTGCTTTTGAATCAACAGGAATAAGTTTTAAAGTAGCTTTTGCATCTTCAAACTTTCCGTCATTTACTTGTATTAAAGCTTTATTAAAAATTGCAAATTCTTTAAGTAAAAAATCATTTTGCATTGACACTGAATTTAACTTGTTAATATCTTTTGCATTAAGTGCTTTTTGATAATCATTTAATTCTTTTAAATACTTAACTTGAATATCTGCCTCTTTACCATCTTTTGTAGCTTGTACAAACTGAGCTACTTGATATAACTGTAGGTTTTTTTCTTTTAATGTAGCCATCGCTGCACTATCTTTAGGGTTTTCAATTAATTTATTATATGCAATATTTGCATCTAATTTATTAGACTCTTGGATATTCTTTGTTGTGTATAAACCAATAACTGCACCAATAACAATTACAACTGCTGCTATTATAATTAATTTATTTTTTTTATAAAATCTTTCTACTTTTACAAAACTCTCTAAGAATTTTTCTTCACTGTTAAGTTCTTCTTTTACGTAATTAACATTTTCTTTTAGACTCATTTAAAACCTTCTTCAAAAATTAAGACTATATAATACAAAAAAAATCATAAAACCTTACTTTTATATAAAATTTTATATAATACATACTCTTATAATAAATAAAAGGTAAATAATGAATAAATTTTTAATAATTTCATCATTAGTTTTATGTTTATCTCAATCAATAGTTGCAAAAGAAGAAGTAAAAGAGTTAAATCAGACTAGATTCGAATCATTATCTAAGTTAACTCAAGTTATTGGTACGGTTGAGAAATACTACGTTGATGATATAAAGCTCGAAGAAATAGTAAATAAGTCTTTAAAAGGTTTAATGCAGGAACTTGATGCACATTCAAATTATCTTGATAGAAAATCTTCAAAAGAGATGAGTATTCAAACTCAAGGTGAATTTGGTGGATTAGGAATTACAGTTGGAATGAGAGATTCAGCATTAACTGTTATTTCTCCAATTGATGATACTCCTGCGTTTAATGCTGGAGTTAAAGCTGGAGATATAATTTTAAAAATAGATACTACATCTACTTTAAACATGACTTTAGATGAAGCTGTATCTTTAATGAGAGGTAAACCTAAAACTCCAATTGTTTTAACAATTGTTAGAAAAGGCGAAACTAAGCCAATCAAAATAGATATCATCAGAGATATAATTAAAATACAATCTGTATTTGCAAAAACTATTGAAGATGAAGATTTATTGTATTTAAGAGTTTCAAGCTTTGATAGAAAAGTTACAAATAGTTTAAGAAAAGCAATAAAAAATAGACCTTCAACAAAAGGTATAATTTTAGATTTAAGAAATAATCCAGGTGGACTTTTAACACAAGCAATTGGTGTTGTTGATTTATTTGTTGATCAAGGTGTAATTGTTTCTCAAAAAGGAAGAAGTGCAGCTGATGAAGAAAAATTTAATGCAAAACAGTCAAATACAATAACAACTGTTCCTGTTGTTGTTTTAGTAAATGGAGGGTCTGCATCAGCATCAGAAATTGTAAGCGGTGCTTTACAAGATCATAAAAGAGCAATTGTAATTGGAGAAAAAACTTTTGGAAAAGGTTCAGTTCAAGCAATTTTACCAATTACTCAAGATAGAAGTGAAAATATTAAATTAACAATTGCTAAGTACTATTTACCAAGTGGAAGAACTATTCAAGCAACTGGTATTACTCCAGATGTTATATCTTATGCAGGTGAAGCAGTAAGTGAAACTAATTCAGAATTTAAAATTAAAGAGGCTGATTTAAAAAAGCATTTAGAAGTTGAATTAGATAAAGATAATGGGATTAAAAAAGAAAAAATAGAACCAAAAAGTAAAAAAATTATTACAAAAGAAGATGTAGCAAAAGATAACCAACTTAATACAAGTATTGGTATTTTAAAGTCATTAATAATTATTAATAAATCATAGGAGAGTAAATGAAAATAAGTGATATTGTAGCACTTGGTCTTTGGCCGCAGTCAAAGAAAACTACAAACCAAAAAGGTATTTCTGAGTTAGAAGAGTTAGGATATAATCTATTTTATATCGGTAAAAATGCAGATCTTTACACATGTCCTGGTGATGAACAAAAAGTATTACTTGTAAGAAGTGATAGATGTTCAGTATTTGATATTCCTTTAAATCTTGAGATTGAAGGAAAAGGTGTTTCTCAAACTACTATTTCAAATAGTGGAGCAGAATTTGCACGAGAAGCAGGTATTAGAACAGCGATTTTATCTGAAACAATAGATCTAAGTTTATCTGTTGCACCAAGATGTCAACTTATGGAATTATGTAAACCATTAGAAGCAGAAATTGATGGAGAAGTTGTTCAGTTTGAATTTATATTTAGAAACTATCTAACAGGTTCTTTATTTGATGCAATTCAAAATGGAAATGATCCATATGGTTTAGATTTACCTACTGATTTAAAACAATGGCATAAGTTTGAAACTCCAATTTTTACTCCTACAACTAAAGGAATTAAAGATGAGCCTTTAAATTCTGCAAAAGTTAGAGAAGTTTTTCCAGAAATTATTACAAGTATGGAAAAATTATTTAAAGATTTTACAAAATATGCTGAAGACAATGGGATTGTTGTTGTTGATACAAAATTTGAAATCTTTATTGATGCAAATGGAGAATGGGTTCTTGGTGATGAAGTTTTAACACCAGAGAGTTCTAGATTTATTGCAAAAGAAGATTTTGATGCACAAAATTATATTTCAATGGATAAGCAAATTCTTAGAGATTTTGGAAAAGCTAATAATTGGAAAGAAAAATCAAAAGATTTAAAAGCAGGGGAAAAACTAGAAGTGGAAGTTCCACAATCTATAAAAGATACGATTTTAGATGGTTATAATACTATCCATAAAAGATTAAGTAAATAGTTTTAAATACGAGTACTTTTTGTGCTCGTTTAGTCTAAACTGATATAAGACAGTTTTAGATATAATCGCAAAAATATAAATTTGAGGGTAATAAATGAAAGCAATTGTAAATGTAGCATTAAAGCAAGGTGTATTAGACGATCAGGGTAAAGCAACTCATCATGCTTTAGATACTTTAGGATTTAAAGAAGTAGTTAAAGATGTAAGAATTGGTAAACAAATTATTATGGAACTTAATTCAACAAATAAAGAAGATGCAAATGCTGAAGTTGTAAAAATGTGTGAAAAACTTTTAGCAAATACAGTAATTGAAGATTACGATATTGAAATTATAGGTTAAGACTATGAATGTAACAGTATTACAATTCCCAGGTACTAACTGTGAATATGACACTCAATATGCTTTTGAAAAAATAGGGTGTGATGTAACAATAGTTTGGCATAAAGAGACTAAAATACCTGAAAATACGGATTTATTAGTTATCCCTGGAGGATTTTCTTATGGAGATTATCTAAGAAGTGGTGCAATTGCTAGATTTGCTAATATCATGGATTCTGTTCAAGAATATGCTGCTAAAGGTGGAAAAGTTTTAGGTATTTGTAATGGTTTTCAAATTCTTTTAGAAGCTGGTTTATTACCTGGTGCTATGAAAAGAAATGACTCTTTACACTTTATTTCTAAATTTAATAACCTAAAAGTTGTAAAGAATGATAATATATTTTTATCTTTACTTAAAAAAGATGAAGTTTTAAATATCCCTGTAGCACATCATGATGGTAACTACTTTATTGATGCTGATGGATTAAAAGACTTAGAAGAAAATGGACAAATTATTTTAAAATATTGTGATGAAAATGGAACTGAAGAGAATTTAAATGGTTCAGTTTCTAATATTGCAGGAATTTGTAATAAAGAAAAAAATATTTTTGGACTTATGCCTCATCCAGAGCGTGCGATGGAAGATATTCTGGGTTGTGACGACGGTGTTATTATGTTAAAAGGGTTTTTAAAATAGTGAAAAAATTTCTAGTAGTCTTTTTATTTTTAGCAAGTTTTTTATTTGCAAATGAATTTGTAAATAAAGAGAGTTCAGCTTTTGGTACACCAATTAATAAGCAGACTACTAGTCCTGTAAAAAGTTATGTAGGAACAAAAAATTTATATTTATCATATATAAATTATCCAAAGCATATCTATAAAAACCAAAGATTTGAAATTGAAGTAAAAGCTTTAATTACAAGAAAAAATTACGATTATATACAAACTAGATTTTTAAATGGAAAAAATATGATTCCATTAAATCCAAAAGAAAAATGGAAAAAATCTACAAATACTAAGAATACATATACAAATAAGTTTTATTTTAAATCTTATGAGAGTAAATTTCAAATGCCTACAATTGAAGTTAGACTTTATAAGGGTAAAACTTTAATGGAAGCTAGAAGAATTTCTGGTCTTAATGTTACATTTTCTGAAATTGCAAAAAGTGATGAGAGATTTACAAATGTAATTGCAAAAGATTTTAAAATTGTTACTTCGAAGACTAAACAATATACAAATAAAGAAGCTTTAACAATAATTGATATTGTTTCAAATCATTCTAATCTTGAAGACTTTTATATAAAAGGTTTTAAAGAACAAGGAATTACAGTTATTGAGGATAATTATCCTAATCAACATGTAATATATTATATTGTAATACCTATACATAAAAAATCTATAATTTTTAATTACTATAATACAACTGATAATAAATTTGAAAAAATTATTCTTCCTATAACTTTAGAAGAGGAATTAGTTAGTACTCAAACTGATTTAAATCCAAATAATTCTAGTTTTGAATTTTATAAAAAAATAGCAGTTGGTGTTTTAGCTATTATTCTTTTAATACTTTTTGTTTGGAAAAGAAAATATATATTTTTAGTATTATTTTTAATAGTAGCAATAGTATTTATGTTGTTTGCAATGCCTAATAAAACTATTAGATTAAAAGAAAATAGTGTTATTTATATTTTACCAACAAAAAATTCAACTATTTTTCAAAAAACTAAAAAAGAAATAGTTGTAGAAGATATGAAAAGAAAGAATGACTTTGTTAAAATTATGATTGGTTCAGGCGATAATAAATTTATTGGGTGGGTAAAAGAAAAAGATGTTATCAAGAATTAGAGGTATAATTGTTTTAATACAATTTTCTATTACTGTTGCAGTTGTAATTGCAGCAATGTATCTTTTTAGAAATTATACTCATAAAATTATAAAATTTTGGATGAAAATTCAGATTTATCTTTTAGGTATCAAACTTGAAGTAGAAGGTACTTTAGACGAGTCATGTGATTTAGTAATTATGAATCACCAAAGTTTACTAGACATAATAGTTATGGAACATTTACATCCAAAAGATTTAGCATGGGTAGCTAAAAAAGAGATATCTGATCTTTTCTTTTTTGGACATATTATAAAAGCTCCAAGAATGATATCAATCGATAGGGAAAATAAAGCTGGAATAATTCATATGCTAAAAGAGGCAAAGAATCGGCTTTCTAAAGGTAGACCAATTGCAATGTTCCCAGAAGGAACAAGAAGTACTGGAAAAGAGATGTTAAAGTTTAAATCTGGTGCTGCTATGGTTGCAAATAAATTAAATTTAAAAGTACAACCTTTAATTATTATTAATACAAAAGATATATTAGACTCTCAAAAACTTACAGCAACTCCAGGAAGAGTTAAAGTTATCTATTTAGATTCGGTTCAAGCAGATAAAAAGAGTGATTGGTTTGCGCAAACTGAAAAAAATATGAATGATATTTTTAATAAAGAGATGAAAAAATATGACTCTTAGTTGGCAAACAGTTCTAGCTATTGGGACTGGTGGTTTTTTAGGAGCAATTGCAAGAGCATATGTTGTCTATCTTTCCAATAAACATTTTTCTTATGAATTTCCTGTTGGAATTCTTTTTGTAAATATATTAGGTAGTTTCCTTATTGGAGTTTTATTTGCTATTTTTGCTAATTATACAGTTGATGATTCTTTAAAATCATTTTTAACTACTGGATTTTTAGGAGCATTAACTACTTATTCTACATTTGCAATTGAAAGTTTCTTTTTACTTCAAACATCACTACTTTTAGGTATAAGTAATATGGCTTTAAACCTTTTAGGTTCTGTCTTAGCAGCAGCTAGTGGATATAAACTTTTACACTTTTTTATAAAATAATATAAACTCCTTTTATTTAACTTTGACTTTAGTCATTTTTTTTAAGCTTCAAGAAGATATAATAATCCTTAAAAATTAAACATTAAGGATTTAATATGGGTATGCCAGGTGGTATGGAATGGGTATTAATTGCTCTAGTAGTATTACTATTATTTGGAGGAAAGAAAATTCCTGAATTAGCAAAAGGTTTAGGAAGTGGAATTAAGAATTTCAAAAAAGCTGTTAAAGAAGATGATGAAGTTGTATCTACAGACAAAGCTGATGAAATAGAGAAGAAAGCTGAAACAAAATCAGAAGAACCAAACGAAACTAAAACTGTATAAGATAAAATATTGCAAAATAGAGTAAAAAATTATATAGAAAAAGTTTTAGATACAAGTGTTGTATTAGAAAAACCTAAAGATATTTCTTTAGGACATTTTGCAACACCTGTTGCATTTTCTTTAGCAAAAGAGCTAAGAAAATCTCCTATGATTATTGCAGATGATTTAGTAAAAAAATTTGATGATAATTCAATGTTTGAAAAAATAGAAGCTGTAAAAGGTTTTATTAACTTTAAATTATCAAATAGTTTTCTTGAAGAATTATCTAAAGAAGCCCTTTTAGCTGGTAATGATTTTGCAAAAGAGAATTCAAAAGATGAAAAAATTTTATTAGAATATGTTTCTGCAAATCCTACTGGTCCTTTACATATTGGACATGCGAGGGGTGCTGTTCTTGGAGATTCTATTGCTAGAGTTGGAAAACATTTAGGTTTTGATATTGTTACTGAGTATTATGTAAATGATGCAGGTGCTCAAATGGATATGTTAGGTTTATCAGTTTCTTTAGCAGGACGAGAGTTTGTATTAAATGAAGAAGTTGAATATCCAGAAACATATTATAGAGGTGACTACTTAATTGATATTGCTAAAAAAGTATTTGAACTTCATGGAGCTGACATTTTCCATGATGAATCAAGATTTAGAGAAATGGCAATATTTGCAAAAGATATAGTTCTTACTATAATTACAGATGATTTAAAAGATGCAGGAATAGAGTTTGATAATTTTGTTTCTGAAGCTTCATTATATGATGCATGGTCTGATACAAAAGCTGTTTTATTGGATAATGGTTCTTTATATACAAAAGATGAAAAGCTTTATTTAAAATCGACTCTTCATGGAGATGATTCTGATAGAGTAGTTGTGAGAGAGAATGGTATTCCTACGTATTTAGCTGGAGATATTATCTATCATAAAGACAAGTTTGATAGAGGATATGATCATTACATTAATATTTGGGGTGCTGATCACCATGGATATATAAAAAGAGTTCATGCAGCAATTGAGTTTTTAGGAAATGATTCTAAAAAACTTGAAATATTGTTATCTCAAATGGTTCAATTACTAAAAGGTGGTGAACCATATAAAATGAGTAAACGAGCAGGTAATGTAATTTTAATGAGTGATGTAGTAGAAGAAGTAGGAGCTGATGCTCTTAGATTTATCTTTTTAACTAAAAAAAGTGATACTCATCTAGAATTCGATTTAGATATGTTGAAAAATCAAGATAGCTCAAATCCAATTTTTTATATTAATTATGCTTATGCAAGAATAAATCAAATATTTAAAAAAGCAGAAAAAAGCTTTGATGATGTAGTTGATATTTCTTATGAAAATTTAAATCAAGATGCATTAAACTTAGTATATGAATCTTTATTATTGCCTTCAGTATTAAATGAAGCATTTAGTAAAAGAGATATGCAAAAGATTACAGATTATCTTTATAGTTTAGCTTCATCTATTCATAGGTTTTATAATGAGCATAAAATTGTTGGGACTGATGAAGAAAGACAGTATTTAAAAGTATTAAGTTTATCAGCTCAAACAATAAGAGTTTGTTTAAATTTATTAGGTATTAAAGCAAAGGAGATTATGTAATGAAATGGTTTATTATTATATTAGTTATAGGTCTTGGTATTGCCATCTCAACCGGTTATATGGGTGGCGCAAAAGATGCAGCAGGAAATTATAATAAAATTATGACCGGAAAACCAGTTACGCAAAAAAAATAAAAGGGTTAAACCTTTTATTTTTTATTGAACTCTGTTTTCTAGTTCACTTAAGAACTCTTCAATTGAATATTTTTCTCTATATTTTTCACTAATTAAGTGAATAAATACATCACCTAAATCAATAATCGTCCATTCGTCATCATCATCAATTCTTAAAAATTCTTCACCTAATGGTTTTAAATCTGTTTTTAAATAGTTTAACAATGCAAATGCATGTTTAGGATTTAACGTTGTAGCTATTACTACATAATCAACAATATAATCTTTTGAAGTTAAATCGATAACTTCAATATTTTCAGCTTTTTTTTCATTTAATATTTGCTCAATTTTTTCTAATCTATTACTCAAATTTTACCTTTTTTATGCCAAATTTTTTTGACATCTTTTCTAATTTTTTTTGGAATATATTTTAAATTAAAAGTATTTCTTAGCTGTGTTGAACTAATTTTTATATCTACTTTTAATCTTTTTATATAATCACTTTCTTTATATTTAATACCATCTCTTGTAACAACAACTAAGGTAACTAAATCTAAAATCTCTCCATACTTATCCCATAAGTGAAAAGATTTATAGTTATCAGCTCCTATAACCAAATAAACTTTTGAGGGCTTGTATTTTTCAATTATATATCTTATAGTTTCAATTGAATATACAGCTCTACCTTGTTTTATTTCATAATCAGAAACTTTTATATTTTCTTTTTTTGAAAATAGTTTTTTTAGAAGTTTAAATCTTGTTTTTGCATCGAGAAATGATTTAACTTTTAGTGGATTTAAATATGCTGGTACAACTATCAATAAATCAATATCTAATTTTTTGAGAATTTTTTTTGCAATAGTTTGATGACCTATATGAGGTGGGTCAAAACTACCTCCAAAAATTGCAATTTGCACCTAATTTTTTCCTTTAATTTATGATTAACTAATATTATAGCAACTTTTGGATAAAATATCTACCAAATTATAAAGAACAAAGGGTAAATATGGCTGTTAAAGTTGCAATCAATGGTTTTGGGAGAATTGGTAGATGTGTTGCAAGAATTATTGCGTCACGAGAAGATGTTGAATTAGTGGCAATCAATGATACTGCGACACCAGAAATGTTAGAATATATTACAAAATATGATACTGTACACGGAACATTTAAAGAAGAATTAAAAGTTGAAAATGGATATTTAAAAATGGGTAAAGTTAATGCAAAACTTTATTCAACAAGAGATGCAAAAGAGTTAACTTTCACTAAAGAGTGTGGTGCTGAAGTTATTTTAGAATGTACAGGTGCTTACCTTACACAAGAAAAATGTCAAGTTCACTTAGATAATGGTGCAAAAAAAGTTGTAATTTCTGCTCCTGCAAAAGATGCTACACCAACATTTGTAATGGGTGTTAATGAATCAGAATATGCTGGTCAAGATATTATCTCAAATGCTTCTTGTACTACAAACTGTTTAGGTCCAGTTGCGAAAATTCTTGATGATGCGTATGGAATTGAAAAAGGTCTTATGACTACAATTCACTCGTATACAAATGATCAAAATATTTTAGATGTAAAACATAAATCAGATAAAAGAAGAGCAAGAGCAGGGGCTCAAAATATGATTCCTACTTCTACTGGTGCTGCTAAAGCTATGAGATTAATCATGCCTCAACTTGATGGAAAACTACATGGTCAATCTGTAAGAGTTCCAACTCCAAACGTTTCAATGGTTGATGTAAACTTTGTAGTTAGTAAAAAAACTTCAAAAGAAGAAGTAAATGCTTTATTTGAATCAAAAGCAAAAGAACTTGCTGGAATAGTTGCAGTTGATAACGATATGTTAGTATCTTCAGATTTAGTAGGAAATACAAATTCTACAATTGTAGCTTCAGATTTAACACAAGTTATTGGTGATGATATGATTAAAATTATGACTTGGTATGACAATGAGTGGGGTTACTCTTCAAGACTTATTGATATGGCAGTTTTTGTAGCAAACAAATAAGGAATTTAATTTAAATGAAATTACAAGAAATTAGAAATTTAGATATTGATGGTAAAAAAATATTCATAAGATGTGACTTTAATGTTCCTATGGATGAGTATAATAATATTTCTGATGATAGAAGAATTAGAAGTGCATTAAATACTATTAGGTACTGTATTGATAGAGATTGTTCAGTTATTTTAGCTTCTCATTTTGGTAGACCTAAAGAAGCATTTGAAGAAAAATATTCACTTAAACCAGTTGCAAAAAGATTACATACTCTTTTAAAACAAGAGATTAAAATGGCTAAAAATGTAGTTCAAGATGATACTTTAGAAACTGCAAAAAATTTACAAGCTGGTGAAATTTTACTTCTTGAAAATTTAAGATATAATCCAGCTGAAAAAGCAAATGATGAAGAGTTTGCACAAAAACTTGCATCAATGGCAGACGTATATATCAATGATGCTTTTGGAGTTTCACATAGAGCACATGCTTCTGTTGAAGCTATTACAAAATATTTTGATGAAGGTAGTAAAGCTGCTGGTTTTTTACTTGCAAAAGAAATTAAGTTTTTCCATCATATTGTTCATGAACCTAAAAGACCTTTTGTTTCTATTGTAGGTGGTTCAAAAGTTTCTGGAAAACTTGAAGCACTTTATAATCTTGTACCAAAAGTGGATAAAATCTTAATTGGTGGGGGAATGGCATTTACATTCTTAAAAGCTTTAGGACATGAAATTGGTAACTCTTTAGTTGAAGAGGACTTAATTCCAGAAGCAATCAAGATTATGGAAGAAGCAGAAGAATTAGGGGTTAAATTTTATTTACCTGTTGATATTGTTGCAGCAGAAGCTTTTGATGCAGAAGCTATTGCAAAACATGTAACAATTCAAGAAATTCCAAAAAATTGGATGGGACTTGATATTGGGCCTGCAACTGCTCAATTATTTAGATTAGCACTTTCTGATGCAAATACTATTTTATGGAATGGACCAATGGGTGTTTATGAAATGGAAAAATTTGCTAAAGGAAGTACAAGAATAGCTAACACCGTAGCTCAATCTTTTGCAACAACTGTTGTAGGTGGTGGAGATACTGCTGATTTAGTTAGAGTAACTGGTGATGAAGATGATATGACATTTATCTCTACTGGTGGTGGTGCTTCTTTAGAATTAATTGAAGGTAAAATTTTACCAGGTGTTAAAGCTCTGGTACTAGAGGAAGATTAATGGCAATAATTGCTTCAAACTTTAAAACAAACCATACTAGAAAATCAACAGCTTCTTTTGTAAAAGAAGTTAGTGAATTTTTACAGTCAAATAATATTTCAAATGAAGTAATTGTATTCCCTACAGCTACTTCTCTTGATGAATTTGAAACAGTATCAAATTTAACTATAGGTGCACAAAATGCATATGCAGTTGATAAAGGTTCATTTACAGGTGAAATTGGAACAACCCAACTTGATGAATTTGCAATTAAAACAATTTTAATTGGACATTCTGAGAGAAGACATGTATTAGGTGAATCTCAAGAAGAGATTGCTAAAAAATATGATTTTTATAAAAATAAAGGCTACAAAATTGTTTATTGTATTGGAGAACCTTTAGAAGTAAAAGAGTCTGGACTTGATAAAACTTTAGAGTATGTTTATGAGCAGTTTGAAGGAATTGATACAAACTATGACAACTTAATTTTAGCCTATGAACCAGTATGGGCCATTGGAACTGGAGTTACTGCTACAAATGAAGATATTACTTCTGTACACTCTGCTATTAAGCTAAGAATTCCAAAGCCTTTACTTTATGGTGGAAGTGTAAAAGTGGCAAATGTTGCTGAAATTTGTGCACTTGATGGTGTAGATGGTGCTTTAATTGGAACAGCATCTTGGATAGTTGAAGATTTTAAACAAATAATAGAAAATACGAAGGATTTATAAGATGATAATGAATGGTAAAAAAGGTGTAATATTAGGTGTTGCAAATAATAAATCTATTGCTTATGGTATTGCAAAACAGTGTGCTGCGCAAGGTGCACAAATTGCTTTTACATACTTAAATGATTCTCTTAAAAAAAGAGTTGAACCAATTGCAGCTGAATTTGGAAGTGAAGATTTAGTTTATCCATGTGATGTTTCAAATCCAGATGAAATCAAAGCACTTAAAGAGTCTTTAGAAAAAGATTTAGGTCAAATTGATTTTATTGTTCATTCAATTGCCTTTGCTCCAAAAGAGGGCTTATCTGGAAGATTTTATGATATTTCTAAAGAGGCATTTGATATTGCTATGGATGTATCTGTTTACTCATTAATTGAAATTGCAAGAGAATTAAAACCTTTATTATCAGATAACTCTTCAATCTTAACACTTTCATATTATGGTGGAGCTAAGTATATTCCAAACTATAACTTAATGGGTGTAGCAAAAGCTGCATTAGAGATGACTACAAAATATTTAGCTGAAGATTTAGGAAAAGATGGATGTAGAGTAAATGCTATTTCTGCAGGACCTATTAAAACATTAGCAGCAGCTGGTATTGGTGATTTTAGATTTATGCTTAAATGGAATGAAGCACACGCTCCATTAAAGAAAAATGTATCTACAGATGAAGTTGGAAATTCTGGTATGTATTTACTTTCTGATTTATCAAGTGCAGTTACAGGTGAAATTCATTATGTAGATTGTGGATATAACATTATGGGTATGCCAGCGGTTAAGTTCGACGAAAATGGTAGACCACACATAGCTTGGAACGGAACTGATAAGTAGATTATAAAGTCTAAGCTTTTGGCAAATACCTGCGTTGTCAAGTAAATTTTAGAGACTCACTTACTTTTTGTAAGCTCCTCCCTAAAATTTACTCTCCGCCTTGGTCTTTACTCAAAACCTTAGCTTTCTAATTACTTGAACTATTTGAAAAAGTTTTTGTTTAAAATTTATTGGAGTTTTAAATTAAGATTTTAAGAAATAGGAAAATTATAAATAATGAATATTAATTTTAAAGAATTAGCAGAAAAATACCAGACACCTTATTATGTGTATGATTTTGACCATATTACATCTCAATATACGGAATTAAAAGATGCTTTTAAAGCTAGAAAGTCTTTAGTTGCATATGCTGTAAAAGCAAATTCAAATTTATCAGTTATTAAGCATTTAGCAAGTCTTGGAGCAGGGGCTGATTGTGTATCTATTGGTGAAGTAAAAAGAGCATTGAAGGTTGGAATTGCACCTTATAAGATTATATTTTCTGGTGTTGGAAAAATAGATGATGAAATTAAACAAGCTCTTGAATTAGATATTTTAATGATAAATGTTGAAAGTGATGCTGAGTTAAATAGAGTTGAAATAATTGCAAAAGAATTAGGAAAAGTTGCAAGAATTTCAATAAGAGTTAATCCAAATATTGATCCTCAAACACATCCTTATATTTCAACAGGCTTACATGAAAATAAATTTGGAGTAGATATAGATACTGCAAAAAGAATGTATATCCAATGTAAAAATTCTGACAGTTTAGAACCTACAGGGATTCATTTACATATTGGGTCACAGTTAACTCAACTTGATCCAATTAAAGAATCAGTAAAAATTGTTGCAGATTTAGTAAGAAACTTAAAAGCTATAAATATTGAATTGTCTTTTATGGATATTGGTGGTGGATTAGGTATTGTTTATGATGATGAAAAATTAATTGATACAAATGATTATGCACAATCAGTTCTAGAAACTATGTTCGGCCTTGATATTACAATCGTATGTGAACCAGGTAGGTTTATGGTTGGAAATTCTGGGGTTTTTGTAACAAAAGTTTTATATGAAAAAGTAAATGGTGAAAAAAGATTTGTTATTGTTGACGGAGCTATGAATGATTTAATTAGACCATCACTTTATAATGCATATCATAAAATTGAAGTATTTAATGATAATGAAGAACATAGTGATTGTAATTTAGTTGGTCCAGTTTGTGAAAGTGGTGATTTCTTTGCTAAGAATATTGATTTACCTAAAACAGAACATAATGATTTAGTTGCAATTTATAGTGCAGGGGCATATTGTTTTACAATGGCTAGTAACTATAATACTAGAGGTAGAGTTGCAGAAATTGCAGTTGAAAATGGACAAGATAGATTAATTAGAAAAAGAGAAACTTTTGAAGATATTATTGCTTTGGAAGAGGAGTTTTTAAAATAATATATGAGTAAAATGACTAGAGGATTTTTTATAGATGTACAAGGTACATTAATTGATGATATAAACAAAGAACCTATAAATGGTGCTTGTGAATTTATTGATTTTTTAAATAATGAAAATATTCCATATGTTGTTATTACAAATAATACTAAAGAAAAAAGTGATGTTTTCTTAGAAGATTTAAAGATAAAAGGGTTAAAGATAAAAAACTATATTGACCCTTTTTCAATTTTAACAGAAAACTTAAAAAGTAAAAAAATTGCAGCCTTTGGAACTAATAAATTTTTGGAAGTGTTAAAATCTTTTGGATATGAAATTGATTATGAAAAATTTGATACTTTAGTTGTATCTATTAAAAAAGATTATTCCAACGAAGATTATGCGAATATGATTGAATGTGCAATAAAAGCTAAAGAGCTTATTGGTATGCATGAAACATCAACTTATTCTAAAAATGGGAAACGTTATCCAGGTGTTGGTGCTATTATGCATATGATTAAATTTGCAGTTAATAAAGAGTATAAAGTTGTTGGAAAACCTAGCTTGTCATTTTATGATAAAGCAAGAGAATTAACTAGTTTAGATTTTAAAGATATTACTGTAATTAGTGATGATATGATTGGGGATTTATTAGGAGCTTTAAAACTTGACATGAGTGCATGTTTAGTTTTAAGTGGAAAAGTAAGAGCTAAAGAAGAAGTTTTAAATACTTTGTCTGTAGAAGAAATCCCAAAAAATATTTGTAAAGATATGAGTGAAGTTTTAGAACTTTTAAAAAAAGGTGAAATATGAATGAAGCTGGATTAAAAGCATTAAGAGATAAGTTAGATTCTATTGATAATGAGTTATTAAAATTAATAAATGAAAGAATGGAAATTGTCCATCAAGTAGGAGTAGTAAAAGCTCATAGTGGAGGGGCTATTTATAGACCTGAGAGAGAAAGAGCAATTATTGATAGACTTGAGGACTTAAATGAAGGTAAATTAAATAGAAGTGCAATAGAAGCGCTATTTTTAGAAATATTTGCAATTTCTAGAAATCTTGAATTACCTGAAAATATTGCATACTTAGGACCTGAAGGAAGTTTTACTCATCAAGCAGCAGAAGCTAGATTTGGGGCTATGAGCTCATATCTTTCGATTGGTTCAATAAAAGGTGTTTTTAGAGAAGTAAGTACAAAAAAAGCTAAATTTGGAGTTATTCCAATTGAAAATTCTTCAAATGGTATTGTAAGTGATACAATTTCTTGTTTAAGTAATTATGATTTAAAGATTATTGCAGAAGTGATTTTAGATGTTCATCATACACTTGCTACAACATGTGATAGTGTAAATGATATAAAAAGAATCTATTCAAAAGATATTGCATTTGAACAGTGTCATAGATTTTTAGAGAATTTTGGACTTGATGAAGTTGAGCATATTCCAGTTGAATCAACAACAAAAGCTGCAAAGATGGCTTTAACTGAACCAGGGGCAGCTGCAATTTGTTCCCATGTTGGAGCGAAAATTCATAATCTTCCTATTTTATTTGAAAATATTGAAGATAAGGATAATAATAAAACAAGATTTTTCATTGTAAGTGATTTTGAAAATGCACAAAGTGGAGATGATAAAACATCAGTTTTAGTAAAGCTTCCAAATACACCAGGAGCACTAGTTGAGTTTTTAACAGATTTTGATAATGCAGGTATTAACTTAACAAAAATTAAGTCACATATTGTGGAAGGTGTTTCAATTTTCTTTATTGATTTTAATGGTCATAAAGATGATGAAAATGTACAAGAAATTTTTAACAAACATGCTGATTCTATTAAGTTTTTAGGATCATATGTAAAAGAAGTAGAAGATATTTAGGAGAGAGTATGGAATTTAATAAAGTATTAGATAATTGTAAAATATATGAAGCTGGAAAACCAATTGAATTAGTTGTAAGAGAATATGGTGTTGATGAAAAAGATATTATTAAACTAGCATCAAATGAGAATCCATATGGAACTTCACCTAAAGTTACAAAAAAGATTCAAGAATTAGCACAAAATATGTTTGTTTATCCTGATGATTCTATGTATGAATTAAAAGAAGCCTTAGCAAATAAATTTGATGTTCAGAGTGAAAACGTAATTATTGGTGCCGGAAGTGACCAGATTATTGATTTTGTAATAAAAGCAAAATGTGATGAAAATTCAAAAATGCTTATGAGTAAAACAACCTTTGCAATGTACGAAATTTATGGAAGACAAACAGGTTGCGAAATTTTAAAAACTGAAGATGATGAACATAATTTAGAACAATTTGAATCTATGTACAAAGAACATGGTGCAGATGTTATTTTCTTGTGTTTACCAAATAATCCTTTGGGTGAATGTTTAGATAAAGAAGCAGTTTATGAATTCTTAGGAAAAGTTGATAAAGATACTTTAGTTGTAGTTGATGGTGCTTATCAGGAGTATGCAACTTTTAAAGATTCAAAGAAAGCAATAAATCCTGCTGATTTAATTGAGCATTTCCCAAATACAATTTATTTAGGAACATTTTCAAAAGCTTATGCTCTTGGTGGTATGAGAACAGGTTATGGTATTGCTCAAACAAGTATTATAAAAACTATGTATAAATTAAGACCACCTTTTAATATTACGACACTTTCTTTAGCTGCTGGTATTGAAGCATTAAAAGATGAAGAATTTGTAAATAAGTGTATTGCAAAAAACTTTGAAGAGATGAAAAGATATGAAGAATATGCAATATCTAAAGGCTTCTCATATATTGAAAGTTATACAAATTTTATCACACTTAAATTTGATAATAAATATATTTCATCAGAAGTTGCACAAAACCTTTTAGAAAGAGGTGTAATTGTAAGAGATTTAACTGGATATGGTGTAAATGCTATTAGAGTTACAATTGGAACTCAAAATCAAAATACAAGAGTATTTAAAATGTTAGACGAAGTGTTAGCACAGTTAGAAAAAGTAGAAAATCTATAATAAAGTATAAAATACTATGGAAATAAAAAACAAAAATCTAGAAGAGTTAGAACAAATCTGTTCTGATATTAGGGCTAGAATTATTGATGTTGTTTCACGAAAAGGTGGACATTTTTCATCAACACTTGGTGCAGTTGAACTTACCGTTGCTATGCATAAAGTATTTGATGTAAAAAAAGATCCTTTTATTTATGATGTATCACATCAATGTTATCCTCATAAGCTTATAAATGGTAGATGGGATGAATTTGAAACAATTAGACAATTTGGTGGATTAAGTGGATTTACTAAGCCAAAAGAATCCGAAGCTGATTATTTTGTTGCAGGACATAGCTCTACATCTATTTCTCTAGCCGTAGGAGCTGCTAAAAGTATCAAACTAAGAAAAGAGGATAGAATCCCTGTTGTTATGATAGGAGATGGTTCTATGACTGCTGGAATGGTTTATGAAGGTTTAAATGAATTAGGTGATTTAAAACTTCCAGTTGTAATAATCTTAAATGACAATGAAATGTCAATAGCAAAACCAATTGGAGCAATTTCTAAATATCTTTCAAAAATACTTGCAGGTAAATTTTATCAAAACTTTAGAGATAGAGTAGATAGAAATATTGTGCAAAAACTTCCTGATGGAGCAACATATATTGCAAAAAAAATGGAAGAGAGTATGAAACTTATTACTCCAGGTATTTTATTTGAAGAAATGGGTGTTGATTATATCGGACCAATTGATGGACATAATTTAGAAGAAGTTATAGAGACTTTAGAACTTGCAAAAGGAATGGGCAAACCTGTAATTGTGCACGCTCATACAGTTAAAGGAAAAGGTTATTCTATTGCTGAGGGTCAACATGAACATTGGCATGGAGTAGGTCCATTTAATGTTGATGATGGAAAATTTGTAAAAAAATCAAGTGTTAAATCTGCAACAGCAGTATTTGCTGATGGATTATTAGATTTAGCAAAAAAATATGAAAATGTAGTAGGTGTAACTGCTGCAATGCCAAGTGGAACAGGTATTGATAAACTTATGAGTGAATTCCCTGATAGATTTTGGGATGTAGCAATTGCAGAGCAACATGCAGTAACATCTATGGCTGCAATGGCAAAAGAGGGATTTAAGCCTTTTATTACTATTTATTCTACATTTTTACAAAGAGGTTTTGACCAAATAATACATGATGTATGTCTAATGGATCTTCCTGTTGTTTTTGCAATAGATAGAGCAGGAATTGTTGGGAATGATGGAGAGACACACCAAGGTGCTTTTGATATCTCTTATTTAAGATTTATTCCAAATATGATTTTATGTGCACCAAGAGACAATGAAACTTTAAGTTATGCCTTAGAATTTGGTTATGAAGCAAAAAGTCCATGTGCAATAAGGTATCCAAGAGGAGCTTTTGTTGATATTGATTATAAAGCTAGTAAATTTGTGCTTGGATGTGCAGAACTTTTAAAAGAGGGGACTTCTAAAAAACTATTGATAGGTTATGGGGCAGGAGTTTCAAGAGCAATTGAAACAGAAAAACTTCATAAAGAAGATATTGCAGTTTTAGACTTAAGATTTGTAAAACCACTTGATAAAGAAAAATTAAAAGAACTATCTAAAAAATATAATGATTGGTATGTTTTCTCTGATTCACAATTTGAAGGTGGAGTAGCAAGTGCAATACTTGAATTTTTAAATAAAGATAAAATCTGTGTAAATGTTAGATCATTTGAATATAAAGATGATTTCATAAATCATGGAGATACAAAATTAATAGAAGAAGATTTAGGTCTTCTTCCTTCTCAATTAGTTAATAAAATTAACTAAAATTAATAGTAGTTTGAAACTACTATTAATATCCTAATATTTCATTTACTCTTTTTTGGTGAATTTGTTCTGGAGTCATTTTTGGTTCTTTTGATTTAAAAAGATTTTTAGATGTTGAAGGTTTTTCTTTTTTAACTGTGACTGTTTTTTCTATTTTATCAAGCTTTTCATCTGATGTGGTATCTTCACTCGAAAAATTTAGGTTTAGTAGATCTAAATATTTTTTCTTTTTACTATCTTTATGTTTTTTAAACATTTTATTTTTATTTTTTTCAAACTTTGTAATTTGATCATTCGTGGAAGCTTTAACAATTTCAGGAGTTATGAAAAAAACTAACTCACTTTTACCATCTTTAAAAATATTACTTTTAAATAGAAAACCAAGAATTGGTATA
The DNA here is from genome assembly GCF_001895145.1 of Arcobacter sp. LA11. Lineage (NCBI taxonomy): Bacteria > Pseudomonadati > Campylobacterota > Epsilonproteobacteria > Campylobacterales > Arcobacteraceae > Arcobacter > Arcobacter sp. LA11. The sequence continues at coordinate 49,390 of NZ_BDIR01000002.1, forward strand.
TCCCCTAATATTGGCAGCTTTTCTATATCTTTAGAATTTTCACTATTAACTAATCCTCCAAGAACTACAGTAGCTTTATCTTTTATAATTACAGTTGTCTCTATAGATTTATTTATTATACTAGGTATATTATCTACTGCATTTGCCCAATCTAAATCTCTCGATTTTGTAACAATATTTAAGTGTACAAATTCATCATTCATTACTTCTTTTGCTGTAAGTGTTAATTCTAAACCATAGTCAATCTTTTGTAACTCAGCTTTTTCATCAGATGTTAATCTTACATAGAGTTCTCCTCCTGCTCTAAATTGAGCTTCTTTGTTTTCAAGAGTAATAAGAGTAGATTCATCTAGAACATTAGCAATACCTTCTTCTGATAAATATTGTAAAGTAAGTGCAGCATTAAAGTATTTACCTAAAAAATTTGCAGCACCTGTTAATCCTCCTGTTAATGTAAGAGCTTCAGACATGATAGTATCAACTTTACTACTAACCAATTCATTGTATTGGTTATTTATTTTTTGATATTGTTCATTAGAAGCATCTACAATAGGAGCATATCCTTTTCCTATTACTGTTCCTGTTCCAAGTGGATCATAGATATCATATTCTGTTGTAGGAACATATAGACTATTTAAAGGAACATTGTAATTATTTTCAGTGGCTGTATAATTTTTACTTGAGGCAACCCAGTTATTTTTAATTGTTAATCCATCAGAATTATTTATTTCAACTGCATATAATTTTATTCTTACCATTTTAGGGTTGGATGTTGAAAGCATATCTACAATCTTTGTTTCTGGGTCTACATCAAATTTTTTAAACATTTCTAAAATCTTTTCTTTATCTTTTTGATTTTGAACAGTACCTTTTAGAAATATAGTGTCATTGATTTGTTCTACATCTAAATCAGGATATACATTTTCTGCAAATGATATAATATTTTTTAAATGTGGTACAATATTAAATCCAACAGTAATAACTGTACTATCTTGAAATCTTATTAAGGCACTTTCATTTGCAGAGTTTTTACCATAAATTTTTAATCTAGTTAATGGATTCTCCTTATTTTCAATAAGTTCTGCAGTAATATTTTCACTGTTTGTAATTTCAATATTTTTAATTCTTTTATTAAATTGTAGAATTTTATAACTATTTACATCAATAAATATTGTTTTATTTTCAAATTGACTTTGAATTAAAATTTCATCATTTGCAAATATGGCATTTAAAGATATTATAAATCCTAAAGTAAATATATTTAAAATTTTCATTTTTTCTCCTAATTTATATCTATACTTAAAGTACATGTAATTTGTGCTGCACTATTCTCATTGTAAACTACTTTTCTACTTATAAAATTATTGGCACCTTGACCTGATAAGAAATTTTTATTATAAGTTCCTTGTACAATAAAAATTGCTTGATAATTAGTATTTTGAGGTGCTGCAGTAGCAATATTACAAACAATATCACCAATTGCAATAGTATCTATTGCAGGAATTCTAATACTATTTAAGTCTGTTACTAATTGAGCAGTTGGCATAGTAGATTGTGTTAAAGTACCTGATACTACTCTTACTGCATATTCACTAAGTGCATCCATATTATCTTTTATTCTAATTGCTGTAGCATAATTAATTACAAAAAAGAATAGCCATACAAACCCTATAAATAATACCATCCACATAAGAATTTGTTCAATATATGCAGGTTTCATATTTTGAGTTTTTTGTTTAATCATAGTTTTTCTCTATTTTCTCAGTTTTATATATTCGTCATAATTGATTTCTTTCACATCACTTTTTCGTATATAACTTCCATCACATAACATATACCATGAAGTATTTATTTTTGAAATATTAGTATAAGGTAATATATAGTTTTTATAAATTTTTTTATGAATTTTAGATCTAATTGATGGATGTTTTCTTATATATACTTTATTTGAGGTAACTAATAAAAGTTTATCTTTTTTAGAACATTCTTCTTTATAATTAGATGAAATTTTTGCTTTTTTAGTTTGCACTAAATCAGAATTATCTGAATATGAAATAGTAGCAGTTTTTGTACTAACTGATGTTTTTGGCTGATACCATTTTATAGGGTATGTTCTTGGTATATATTTTCTTTTTACTATTTTTTTCTTAATGAGTGTTTTCTTTTCTTTTACTTCTTCTTTTTCTTCTACTTCTAATTCCTCTTTTTCTTCTTCAAATTTTGATTTAACCATCCAAAGTTGTTTACCTTTATTATAATCATTAATTAAAGATATTAAAACTTCTTCTTTTATATCTAAAATAATTTCTTCAGATCTTAATTCAATTATTTCTTCCACTTGTTTTTTCTTTACAACTTTTTTTATTTTTTTCTTAATAATTGATTTCTCAGTAAGTCTTCCTGAATTAAGAAAACCTAATAAACGGATATTTTTTGCAACATATTGCACTGAAAATTGGTTAGTTTCTTCTCCTGAATTATCTGGATATACAGAAATAATTTTTATTATATCATTGGGTTCAAGGGAATAGTTAGGGTTTTTAAATAGTTTATATGACATATTGTAACTATTATATTTATAATCAATAGTTTTTTTCTCAATAACTTTTACAATTTTAATACTTAACTTTTCTTTTAAGAAAGCTTCATTTTTATATATTGTTTCTTTTGCATATTTATTAAGTATTTCTTTTTTTAGAAGAGGTTTTGTTAATATATACTGTCTTGCAATAGAAGTTTGTTTAATATGTTGGTCTGTAATTAGCGTATCTTTTTTTATATTATCTTTTGCTACATATATTGTTACAAGTTGATTCTGACTTGCTAATACTTGTTTGTTTTTATCATAAAAGTAATAAGATACGGCAATTGCTGATAATAACATTGATAATAAAACCAGTATAATTGCAATCTGTTTATTAAATTTCATTTTCTTTCCTTTTGTTTTTTACAATCCAAATTCTAAGCTACCTGCCATCATAGGAAAAATAATAAATGCTCCCAGCGCAGGTAATACAAAAATAAATATAATAAGCATTAAATACATATTTAATGTATTTACTTTACCTTTTATTTTATAAAACTTTTCTTGTCTCATTTCATCTGATTGTGAAGCAAAAATATTTTTAACTCCTATTCCTGCTTCTTCACTTAATATTAAAAAATCTACAATTTTTGCAACGTCTTCCGAATCAACTCTTTTTTTAAGATTTTCATAAGCTTTTTTTGTTGAGTAGTTTGTCATTTCATATTCTAATATTGCAATTTCTTTTAATAGTTCTTCATTTAAAATTCCATTTGCTCTTACTGAAACAGTAAAGAAAGCATTCTTCAATCCTCCTCCTGCTTCAAGTATTACATTAATTAAGTCAAGAAATACTCCTAAATCAGTATTTATTTTTTCTACTCGTTCAGATTTTGAAATATATAAATAAAGTTTACCCCCAAATATCAATAATAAGATACCAATAAGTATACCTGTTACTCCAACTGTAAAAGAGAAAAATATTGGGAATGAAATACCAATAACTAGTCCCATAATAGCAAATACTAATTTACCTTCATTGTATTCTTTTTTTGTCAATCCTGCTTGAATTAATTTAAAATGTAAGTCTTGAGTATCATCAGCTTTATTTTTAATTTCATTTTGTTTTTCAATAATAGCTAAACTATCTAACTTAGATAAAAGTACAATTTGTTTTTTTATACTTTTAGAGTCATAAAAAAACCATCCAATTAAAAAAATGATTGCTAAAAAAATAGGAAGAAAAATAATAATATTCATACTATTTTACCTTTGTCAATAAATTATTTACAAATAAACCAAATCCAACCCATACTGCTATAAAAAACATTTGAATTTGACCTTCATTTGTACCAAAAAAGTGTTCATCAAGAACACCTTCCATTGAACTATCCATCATCTCATAAATAAAGATTACTAAAGCAATTATCATATAACTACCTACTTTTACTTCTCTGGTTGATGCAGTAATTTCTTGTTTTATCTCTCCTTGATCGTGAAGAGTTTTTCTCAGTTTTTCAAGTGTGTTTGAAAACTTTCCACCTGATTGTCTACCAATAGAAATTGTTAGGTAAAAAATTCTAAGTTCTTTTGATTCTACTAGTTTAAACATTTTTTCAAAAGATTTTTCCTCTCCAATAATATCTTTTTCTATTAAATAGATATTAAAAACTTCTTCAGTAAACTTAGATTTTGAAGTTAATACAGATTTTTTTAATGCTTGTTCAAATCCTACTCCACTTTTCATCATACTAGTAACTTTATCTATAATGATTTTTAGACCAAAGTTAAACTCTTCTTGTCTATTATCAATTATTTTTTTTAGAACTAAAAGTGGGAAAAATGAGAATATTATCCATCCAATTATAAAAACTAAAGGATTTGTAATTGCAAAATTAATAAATGTTGCAGATAAAAATCCAAATAAAGTTGAAATAATTATAAATACTATTTCTGAATATGGAGAATCAAAACCTGCATAAGTTAATTTCTTGCCTAACCAGTTTCTCTCTTTTTTATTGAATATGGATTGTTTTTTCTTTTCTGCGAGGATTTCATTTGGGTCAACAGATAATTGTTTAATTATTCTATTTTGTTTATTAAAATTAATATATAAATTATAACTTATAATCCCTAGTAATACTGATAATATAGGAATTATAATAATTAATACAATTATCTCTGTAGTCATTTATATGGTTCTTTCTATTTTTTGGAAATGAGGCCATTTATGGAAAACTTGAGGATCTTGGTGTAAAAATACATCTATAAATTCATCTTTCCAACCACACATTTTATCTGGTAAATCTTTTTCTAATTCATCAATTAACATTGATTTTGGCATTTCAAATTCTTTATTGAAAATTGATATATCAATATCTACTCCAAACATATTCATTTGAGAAATTGTTCTACTTGGCGTGGAAATAACTTCAAAACTTCCTTTTGTTTTAGTCATATCGCTAGTATCTCTTTTAAATTCAAATATATTATTTAAGGAGATAACTGCGTTGTCTTCAATTCTTCTTTCAACTTCAGAGATAGTAATTAATTTTCTTGTTCCATCTGGGAACCTTACTAGTTGAATAATAATATCTACTGCTGATACAATTTGTGCACGAATAAAGTTAATATTTGCACTAGGACGTGCTTCTAAATACATATTTTCAATTCTTACAAGAGCTTCTTTTGTATTATCAGCATGTACTGTAGTCATAGAACCAGGATGTCCAGTATTCATTGCATTTAACATTACAACAATTTCTTGTCCTCTACACTCCCCAACTATAATTCTTCTTGGAGATGACCTTAATGCAGAACGTAATAAGAAATCTAAAGGGATAGCTCCTTTTCCTTCTTCATTTGCCATTCTTGCTTCATATGATCTTATTGAATGACAAGGCATCTGTGGTTGCATTTCTTTTGTATCTTCAATAACCATAAGTTGTTCATTATCATCTACAAATCTTGTCATTGCATTTAAAAAGGTAGTCTTACCACTTGATGTACCACCTGAAACAATTATATTACATTTACCTTTTGCAACTTTTAATAAAAAGTAGGCCATTTTGAAATCCATTTGCCCTGAATCTATTAGAAACTCAAGTAATAAAGGTAAATCATTAAATTTTCTTATTGTTATACAACTTCCTTCATTTGCAGCAATAGGAGGAATTTGTACTTCAACTCTTGAACCATCTTTTAGTTTACTTGACATAATAGGATGTGCTTCATCAATTTTTCTATTATTTTCAGCAAGCATTTTATCAATAACTTTACGTAATTCATCTTCACTTCTAAAAGTAAATGGAGTTTGTACTGTTTTCCCTTTGTAAATAATATCAATATAGTTTTTTGTATTTACAATAACATCATTTAATCCATCTTTTGCAATATCAAAGAGCGCAGTTATTGGTCCATATCCAATTACATTATTGATTATGAATTCTTTGATATCATCTAATATATCCTTAGGAAGATGATTAGTTTGCTTAAATCCAAGTATAAATTCAGGTAAAACTTCTTCTAATGAATCTCTAGTGATTTTTTTATCAGATTTTAAATTTATCATAAAAGTATCATTTATTTCATAAGCAATTTCAAGTAGTTTTTCATCGAGATAAATTTTAGGAAATATTAAACCTGTTTCTTTAGACCTCTTTTTTACTTTTTCAATTTTTTCTTTATTTATTCTTTCATTTATATCTTCGTTTTCTTCTTCTTCATAAGAAAAAGACTGTTTTTTAATTTCTTTTTTTTGTTCTTCATCTGCTATTAGTAATCTTAAGTTTCTCAACTTTTTTCCTTATTTAAAAAAGAGAATAATGCTTTTTTATTTTTCTTCTTTTCTACAATATTACTTATATATTCTTTTTCTAATAAGATTTCCTCTAATGTTTTTACAAAAATCGAATCTTTTGAAACTTCAGAAGCTAATTCACAATAGTTCCAACATTTACCTAAGGTAGCATAATCATTGGGAATTTTTAGATACATTAACTTTTCTTCTTTTGAACTTGTATTCATTATTGAATCAAAATCTGAAGCAGAAATTTCATTTAATGAGTTAACTCTATTAACAATAAAACTTACTTTATCTTTAAGTCCTGCTCTTTTCATTAAAGAATAAAAAGTTTTTAATTTTGATACATGAGGAAGCGTCATTTCTGTTAAAATCCATATTTCATTTACTAAATCATATATGGTACTTTTCATACTTGAAGCATCAGCCTCTCCCGTATCAATTATTATATAATTAAAGTTTTCACTCGCTTTTAGTAAATAATCAAGTAGTTTTTCAATAAAATTATCTTTTTCTACTAAATCTTTATCAATATGTTTTTGAATACCATTAATAGAATAGAAATTTTCTCTTATTTTAACTAATCCAACTTCAAGATTTTTTTGTATATTAAAGTCACTCATATTAACTAAGTCTATAATTGTATAGTTTGGTACTGGATTTTGTGATAGAAATAAGTTACTAATTGCTTTTGTTGTTGATAAGTCAACATATAAAACATTTTTGCTAGGATTTTTTCTTGCAATTATATCTGCAGTATTCATTGAAATTGTAGTGGCACCAATTCCTCCAGAAACACCACTAACTGCAATTATTTTATTGTCAAGTTTATTTTTGTTAATTAGTTTATGTTTTGTATCAAGTATTATATTCTTAATGTGTTCAGGTGAAAATTCATCTATTGAAACATAATTTTCAATATTTAATTTTCCACAAGTTAAAGAGAGATTGTGATCATTTGGTCCAACTACTATAATAAATTCATTGAAAGTTTTAAGCAATTCTTCATCATCTTTGATTAATTCATTATTTTGAACTGTATAAATAATAATATTTTTAGAATTTTTTAAATTTAAAGGTTCATTAATTTTTGTAATATCATGAATTACACTTATTTCAGCATTAAGTAGTATATCTAAGTTAGTTTGTAGTTTATTTGCAAATTTTATAGTATTTTTATCTGTTATTATGTATACATTTAGTGGTGTATTTTGTGATAATAAATCTTTTTCAATTTCAAAAATTTTTCTTAGAGCAATTTTTGATTTTTTAAGTAATTCTCTTAATACTTGTCTATACCAAATTCTCCTATTGAAGGTAATTTTACCAAAGATGATATCTCCATCTTTAAGTACTATAGAATATTTATTATTTATAAAGTTTATATCATCTTCAATTATTTCATATCCATCAATTGTAAATCCATAGACAAAATTATTATATTTAAAATCATATTTCATAAATGTAAGTTTTTGGATATTTGAAATAAGTACAAATAATTGTAAAATTTCAATTACATTTTCTTTTCTAATATCTAAAGCACCTTGGACATTTGCATATTCTTGATAACTTTTATAATCCATTTTATTTCCTATTTTAAAACTATTATTTTTTAATAATTTAGCTTATTATGCCATACAAAAACTTATATTTATGGGGTACATGTGGTTGTAATAACTGAATCTGCTGATATTAAAGAAATATCAATCGGTTCAGGTACATAAATTTTTTTTAAATTTAAAGACATATCTGTAAAATCCCTATCACTATTCCATGGTTCGTCTCCATTAATAGTTGATAAATCTTCTGATACATAAACAAAATCATCTTTTGGGTCTTTTGAATAGTCTATACCATTATCATTTGCATACTCAACCCAATCTTCAAATGTATGAGCACTCCCTACTACTCCTTGTTCTGCAGTAGATAAGCTATCATAATATGCTTGGGCTTCTGTCGTATAATGTCCAGTATCTTCAATATAAGCAATAAATTTACCGTATTGGCTTTCTGCTATTTCATTCATATGGTCATATGAATCATCATAATTATATTTTTCTTCTTGAAAATAGATATTTGCTCTTTGTGGTAAGTAATTATATTGTGGATTTGTACCATCTGTATTTCTTTCTACTTGACCCGTATCCGTTGTAACTTTTACAACAGGTTTTGTATTTGGATCGGTTGGACAATCATGTTCGAATTCTAGTTGAGTATCTAACGAAATTCCAGAATTTGAACCTGAACCTGAACTATTATAATTTCCAAACCTTCTATATCCATCAGATATAAAAAAAATCCCACTTTCTGATGCTTTGATTTCTCCTAAAATATCGCCTTTTGCAAAATTATTTTTATTGTCTAATATTATTTTAGGATTTGATGGACAACCATCATCATCAAAGTCATAAGTTCCTACAAGATTAAAAAAACCAGCATTTATTACATCTCTAAAATATACTGTTACATCAAAGTCAAAGTTTGTAAAATCTAATGCCCTTGACATTGAAGGTATTGTAAAGCTATCTCTTCCTAAAAGTTTATACCAAAATGTACTTTGTTGATGACTTGAAATAGTTGTTGTGACATTGTCCGGAAATTGATCAAGACTTCCGCTTGTTAAGTTCCCATTCACATCATATGTTCCTGAATCTCTCCATGTGTATTGTATTTGATTTGCTGAAATTAATTCTGCACCAAGACTTGAGGATGCAATCAAAGTGTTAGTTAAGGCTTCTGCTGCACATATTGCATCCATTGCATTTGGAACTTGGACTTCATTTATTGATCTTCTATAAGTTTGAGCTAGCGATTTATTAGCCTCATTTATTAAGTCTTGTAATTCATAAACTTTATTTCTTGTTTGTCTCTCATCATTTACTGTAGCTATAAATGTAACAATACCAGATAAAAGTATAAATCCTAAAAACATTTGATTTATTATTGCTTTTTTCATTTAATAATCCTTTTTAGTAAGGGTATAGTTCCATTTTATATAAAATCTCTGTTATAATGACTGCTAAAAAGATTGCAGGTGCCATTGGTGCAACACGTCTTTTTTTATATTTTTGAAAATATATTAAAAAAAACATTTGAACAATACCTGTAGTTAGTAGAAATAGAGGGAATAATATAGGTTCTAAATAGATTGCAACTACCATTATATACTTTATATCTCCACCACCTAAAATCATATTTGGCATGATCAGTAATATTATAACAAAAAAAAGTAAAATTAGAAAGGAAATAATAAATGAATATAGGTTTAGTTGGCTATCTAGATAACCAAATGAGAGTAAAAATAATAACAAAGTAACAATTAGTATATTAGGAATCTTATATTTAGTACAATCTATATATGATAATATAAAAGAAAAAATATAAAATGATATAGAAAACATTAAAATTAACTATTATCTACAATATTATTTATTCCAACATTTGCTCTATCTATCATTGTATTTTTATTGTCGCTAACCCAAATTTCAACACTAACAAGAGCCGCTATGCCAATAACTACAAAAAGTAAGGTTACAAGAATTCTATCCATTGCACCTTTTTCTGATTTTAACTTAGCAAATATTCTGTTAAACAAATTAATTCCTTTTAAAATCACTTAAATAAAGAAGTATGTATTTAAATTAAACACATACTCTTTAATTTATTAAAGGTAAATTTACCTAGTTTTATTTGTACTAGAGCTGTTAGCTCCCAGTTATATTCGTAATAGAGTTGTTCGCTGCATCAATCATAGAGTTTTTACTTGTACTCATCCATTCGTTTAATCCAACTACTGCTGCAACACCTACAACAACTAATAATAAAGTTACAAGGATTTTATCCATTGCACCTTTCTCAGATTTAAGTCTTCTTTTTAAAAATTCTAACATTTAAGTCTCCTGATTTTGTTATGTTTTACTAATTGTATCATAAATTAATTTAATTTTTCTAAAATTTAGCTTAGTTTTAATTATTTTATTTTCTAAAATTACAATTTAATTACAAAAGGCAATAATTTTTAGCTTGATAAATGCTATAAACATCGAAATAATAGTCAATTTAGAAATAATAACTTTTTATATAATATTATTCTAATAGGTTATTTATTAATAAGTTAAAAAATTTTAAATAAGTTAATAAGGTTATTTAAAATATTTAATGCTAATATTTCATATGAAAAATAAAATCTTTTTTAATCTTTTTATTCATTATTCAATTTATATAATAGCTGCTTTAAGTTTTGCTTATTTTTTAGATATTAGTATGCCTGATGATGGGTTAAGACATATTTCTTTTGCAAATAATATAGATTTAATGAAAAATTGGGGAGAAGTATTTCCTTATTCTTTATTTACAACTTATGACCCTTGGTTTTTATGGCATGAATTACTTTCTTTTCTAATGCTTTTTATAGATTATGAATACATACATATTTTTGTAAATTTCCTAGTGTTTTTAATATTATTGATTATTGTAGATATTTTTATTAGACGTGGGATTAAATATAATTTTGATACTTTTATATATATAATTGTTTTTTCAGTGGTTTTTTTAAGTGCAAATAGGTATATCATGGTTAGACCAGATCTTTTATCTGGATTATATGTTTTGATATCACTTCTTTTAAAAAATAGATTGGTTCCTATTTTTTTATTGACATTAATATATAGCCCTTTTTATTATTTATTTTTTATTTATACAGGCTCGATTGGATTAGTTGTTTTAATACAAAAAAAATGGAAACTATTTTTTGGAGTATTCTTAGGGTCATTATTTTCTTTAATTATACATTTGCTATATGACATGGAAGGTTATATACTCACTGTTAAAAATATTTTAATTGATCAAAGTCTTAGAATGGGTCTTGAGGTTTCAGAAGGTAAACCACTTTTTGATTTATTTGGACATTTGAATTATTTTATTTTATTACCACTATTTTTCATAGCTGGTTATTTTTTAATATATAAAAATTATAAGTATTTCAAAGAAAATAGTCTTGCTCTTTTTCTATTAATTACGTCAATATTATGGATTAATCAAATAAGATATTTTGTACTATTTCTTCCTATTATTATTATCTATATTATTTCTATAATAGCTAACTTAAATAAAAAAAGTTTTTTAAATAGAATAAGAATGTATTTAATTTTTATGAAAAAATATATTTCATATTCAAAGAAAGCAGTATTATTTTATATAATAGCAATACCTTATTGTATTTTTGCTTTTTCATATGCATTTAATACTAAATCACTAAATAAAGATACAGAAGAAGCAAAATTTTTCAAAAATATAATTTTTAATGAAAAAACTATTTTGTTAAATAATTTACATGCTGATTTATATAAAGCTTTATATTATAATCCTACAATAAAGTTTATCCCAAGTTGTAGTGTTGGTTGGTTTGATGATAAAGATAAAAAAATGAAAGATATCTATATAAGAATGCAAAAAACAAAAGGTATTAATGAAAAAGAACTTTTTAGTTTAATTAAATATGTTAATGCAGATTATTATATACATTATTTAAGAAATAAAAAACAAACTTTAGATTTTGATAAATTAAGAAACTTTGGTATTATTCCCGAAATGATATATAAAAACCGGATAATATTTAGAATAAAAAGAGAAATAAATGAATAGTATTGCAATAATATTACCTGCATACAATGAAGAACTAACAATAAAAGAAACAATATTGAGTTTTTATAATGAATTACCTAATGCAAATATTGTAGTAGTTGATAATAATTCAAATGATAAAACCTCTGAGATCGTTCAGAACACTTTTAAAAAATTTGATATAAAAGGAAAACTTTTATTTGAAGCTCGACAAGGAAAAGGTAATGCAATAAGGTATGCTTTTCAGAAAATAGAAGCGGATATTTATATAATGTCTGACGCAGATATGACATATCCTGCTTCTGAAATTTACAAGTTAATAGAACCTATAATAAATGAAGATGTTGATATGGTTGTTGGGGATAGAATTAGTAGAGGAGATTATGCAAGAGAAAATAAGCGACCTCTTCATACTTTTGGAAATCAATTAGTGAAAAAGTTGGTTAATAAATTATTTAATGCTAACATATCTGATATTATGAGTGGGTATAGGGCTTTTAGTAAGAAGTTTGTAAAAAATTATCCTATACTTGTTGAAGGTTTTGAATTAGAGACTAATATGACTTTACATGCATTGGATAAAAGATTTAAGATTAAAGAAGTTTCAATAGATTACAAAGATAGACCTGAAGGTAGTTTTTCAAAATTAAATACAATAAATGATGGTGCAAAAGTACTTTTTACAATTTTTCAGATCTTTAGATATTATAAACCTTTATTATTCTTTTCGATATTATCTGTATTGTTTGCATTGTTATCTTTATTGAGTGCAATTCCTGTTTTTAATGATTGGATCTTGTATAAGTATATATATCATGTTCCTTTAGCCATTTTAGCAACGGGATTAGGACTTATTAGTATTATTCTATTTTCTGCTGGAATTATATTGGACGCAATTGTTTATCAGAATAAATTAGAGTTTGAACAAAGATTATTATAGTTTTGAAACAGTTTATTAAATTTGGGGTAGTAGGAACAATAGGTTTTATTGTTGATGCAACAATTTTAGTTTATCTCATAAATAGTCTTAGTTTTGAAATTCCTTTTGCAAGAATAATATCATTTATTATTGCAGTTTTTGTTACATGGACTTTAAATAGAAACTTTACTTTTACAAAAAACAGAAACTTTGAAAAAAGGAAGGAATATATATATTATTTGTCAATTCAAACAATTGGAGCATTATTAAATTATATAATATTTATTTTATTAGTATATTTTGATGAATTTTTTAAAAATAATATAATTATATCTTTAGCAATAGCTTCTGTACTAGCAATGTTTTTTAATTTTTTTATGATTAAAAGAAAGATTTATAATAATAGTAATAATATATAGTAGTTAATAATAGTTAAGGAAGAAAATGAAAGTTTTAATACTTGCCGGTGGTTTAGGTACAAGATTGAGTGAAGAAACAGATATAAGACCAAAACCAATGATTGAAATAGGTGGTAAACCTATTCTTTGGCATATAATGAAAACATATTCAAAATATGGATTTAATGAATTTATTATACTTCTTGGATATAGAGGTTATTTTATTAAAGAATATTTTGCAAATTATTTTCTTCATCAAAGTGATGTTACTTTTGACCTAAAAAATAATAATATGGAAATTCATAATAGTAGTAGTGAACCTTGGAAAGTAACTCTAGTTGATACTGGATTGGATAGTATGACTGGAGGTAGGATAAAACGGGTTGAAGAGTATATAAAAAATGAACCTTTTTTATTAACATATGGTGATGGAGTAAGTGATATAAATATAGATGAGCTTATAGAATTTCATAAATCACATGGTAAGGCAATGACTGTAACTTCTTCACTTCCTGCAGGACGTTTTGGAGGCTTAAGTATAGAAGAAGATAATAAGGTCTCGAAATTCTTGGAAAAACCTAAAGGTGATGGAAATTGGGTAAGTGCAGGATATTTTGTTTGTGAACCTAAAGTATTAGAGTATATAACAAGTGGAGATTCAACAATTCTAGAAGAAGAGACATTAAAAAACTTAGCTTTAGATGGAGAATTATATACATATAAGCATGATGGTTTTTGGAAACCAATGGATACTTTAAAAGACAAATTAGACTTAAATGATATTTGGAATAGTGGGGATGCTCCTTGGAAAGTATAACTTACGATAAACTCTTTAAAGGTATTTACAAAAATAAAACAGTTCTTGTCACGGGTCATACAGGATTTAAAGGCTCTTGGCTTTGTTATTGGCTTATAAAAATGGGAGCGAAGGTTATAGGTTATTCTTTAGAGGAGAATACAAAGCCGAATCATTTTTCATTATTAAATTTAGATATGACTTCAATATATTCAGATATAAGAGATATAGAAAAGTTAAATAATGTATTTAAAGAATATCAACCAGATATAGTTTTTCATCTTGCAGCACAGCCTTTGGTTAGGTTATCTTATATTAGTCCTGTAACTACTTTTGAGACTAACATGATGGGAACAATAAATATTTTAGAAGTAATTAGAAAAAATAATAAAAAGATTGCTATTTTAAATATAACAAGTGATAAGTGTTATGAGAATAATGAATCAAAGTTAGGCTATGTAGAAGATGATAAATTAAGTGGATATGACCCTTATAGTGCATCAAAGGCATGTTCAGAAATAATCACAAGTTCTTATAGAGATTCTTTTTTTAATTTAGATAAATATAATGATTCTCATAGAGTTTTAGTTTCTTCTTGTCGATCAGGAAATGTAATAGGTGGTGGGGATTGGAATGAAGATAGGATTATTCCAGATATTATAAAAGCAATTACTAAGAATAAGATACTTGAAATCAGAAACCCTAAATCAACAAGACCTTGGCAACATGTTTTAGAACCTTTAAGTGCTTACTTATTATTAGGTCAAAAACTCTTAGAATCAAAAAAAGAATATGCCAAAGCATGGAATTTTGGTCCTAAAGATGATAAATCTACAAGCGTTGAGGAACTTGTTCTAAATATAAAAAAATATTGGTCAAAACTAGAATATAAAATAATTGATAATAAGAATATTCTACATGAAACAAATTTTTTAAAACTAGATTCATCTCAGGCATATAAAGAGTTATCATGGCAGACAGTTTGGGATATTGAGAAGACGTTTAATAGAACAATTTCTTGGTATAAAAAATATTATGAAAAGAATATTATTAATACTAGTAAAGATTTAGATGAGTATATATTTAGTGCAAAAGAGAAAAGGTTAGAGTGGACAAATGATTAAAGTTAGTGATTATGTAGCAAAGTTTTTAGCAGAAAATGAACAAGTTGGAACTGATATTTTTATGGTTTCAGGTGGTGGAAATATGCATTTAATTGATTCTATAGGTAAAAATGAGTCTTTAAATTATGTATGTAATCATCATGAACAAGCTTGTACTTTTGCAGCAGAAGGTTATGCAAGGGTTTCAAATAAAATTGGAGTATCTTTTGTCACAACTGGACCTGGAGGGACTAATGCAATTACTGGGGTTTACAGTGCGTGGGTAGATTCTATTCCAACTTTTACAATATCGGGACAAGTAAAGTTTATGACGACTATAAGTTCTCAACCTGAATTAAATCTAAGACAACTTGGAGACCAAGAGATAAATATTATTGATTTAGTTAAACCAATAACTAAGTATGCTGTTTTAATAAGTGATAAAAATACTATAAAATACCATTTAGAAAAAGCTTTATATCTTGCTAAAGAGGGTAGACCTGGACCAGTATGGTTAGATATTCCCTTAGATATCCAAGGTGCAATGATCGATGAAAAAGATTTAGAGTCATTTTCTAAGCCTATTGAAAAAGATTATGATATTAAAATGAATGAAGTTTTAGATCTATTAAGTAAATCTAAACGACCTGTTATAATAGCAGGTAATGGAATTACTTTGAGTGATGGAAATGAGACTTTTATTAATCTAGTAAAAGATTTAAATATCCCAATAGTTAGTAGCTTTGCTCGATATGATATTTTAAATGATGAACATCCTTTATTTTTTGGAAGATTTGGAACTATTGGACAGAGAGCTGCAAATTTTATTGTACAAAATAGTGATTGTATAATTGCAATTGGAGCAAGATTAAATATTCGTGCAATAAGTTATAACTGGGAACATTTTGGAAGAGCAGCAAAAAAAATACTAATAGATATTGATAAAGCTGAATTAAATAAACATACATTAGATATAGATATTAAAATAGAATCTGATGCAAAGTATTTTATTAAAAAGTTACATGAAGAAGTAAAGAATAATACTATTTATAACTATGATAATTGGATTAACCGATGTAAAAAGTATAAAAGTGATTTTCCAACAATAATAAAACAAAGACAAGAAGTAAAAGATTATGTTGATTCTTATAATTTTTTTGATTTATTATCAAATGTTACAAAAGATAATGAAGTCTTTGTTTTTGCGAATGCAACTGCAAGTGTATCTTCTTATCAAAGTTTGAGAACTAAAGGAAAACAAAAGATTATTGAAAATTCAGGTTGCGCTGCAATGGGATATGATTTACCTGCTGCAATTGGGGCTTGCTATGCAAATAACAAAAATGATGTTATTTGTGTAACAGGAGATGGAAGTTTACAAATGAATATTCAAGAATTACAGACAATTATTCATAATAAATTACCAATAAAAATCTTTGTTTTAAATAATGAAGGATACTCCTCTATTAAAAATACTCAAAATAACTTTTTTAATGGGCATAAAGTTGGTTCTGAAAAAAGTAGTGGGGTTAGTTTCCCAAATTTAGAAGCCATATCAAAAGCTTATGGGTTCAAAACTTTTAAAATTAAAAATCAAAATAACTTACAAAGTGAGTTAGAAGAAATTTTAAAATATAAAAGTTTTGTATGTGAGATTATGCTTGATCCAAATGAAAAAATGGAACCTAAACTATCTTCAGAAATAAAAGAAGATGGGACTATTATTTCTAAACCATTAGAGGATATGTTTCCTTTTTTAGATAGAGAATTATTTAATAAAAATATGATTATTGAAACTATCGGAGAATAAGTGAAAATAGGCAAGATATTAGAAATGGATTTAAATATAGAACCTATACCTTTAGAAGATGAGATTATAATATATGGAGCTGGTAATTTTGGAAGATTATATGCTTCAATATTAAAAAAGAGAGGTTATTCTATACAGTTTTTTGTTGATAAAGAAAAGTGTAAGAATCATAAGTTTATAGATGATATCCCAGTAATAAATTTAAGCAATAAAGAACTATTAGATAAAAGAGATTCTTTAACATGTGTTATTGGTATTTTTAATGCTTATATAGATTTAAGTGAAATTGAAAAAGAGTTAATATTAATAGGGTTCAGAAAAGTAATAAATCATATTTCTTTTTATGATTTATTTTCTAATGAAATAGGGGATTATTTTTGGTTAAGTGAGAAAAAAAATCATTTAAAAAATAGAAATAGAATTCTTGATAGTTATAAACTGTTGGAAGATAAAAAATCAAGAAAATTGTTTAAAAATATTTTAAAATATAGAATGTTTAATAATTTAAATAAAATACAAAAACCTCAAAAAATGGATAATGAATATTTTCCGAAAGATATAAACTGTAAATATCCTATTTTAAAATTTGTTGATTGTGGTGCGTATGATGGAGATACAGTATTAAGAATATTAAAAAAGAAAATACCTTTATCTTCTTATACTGCATTTGAGCCAGATTTACGTAATGCAAATCTTTTGAGTGAAAATATAAAGAAAAAACTAAAGGTAGAAAGTCATATTTATCCATGTGGTTTATGGAATAAAACTGATAAACTTAAATTTAGTGGAGGGACAGGTAGTTCTAGTCACATAAATTTAAATGGAGATGATATAATTAGTGTTGTTTCTATTGATGAATGTATTATAAATAAAAAAGTTAATTTTATAAAAATGGATATTGAAGGTGCTGAGGTTCAAGCTTTAATTGGAGCAAAAGAAACAATTAAAAAAAATAAACCAATTTTAGCAATATCTGCATATCATAAATATGATGATTTATGGACTATATTAGAAACAATAAAATCTTTTAATATAGATTATAAATTTTATATGAGGATGTATGAATATAATGGATTTGGAATAGTTTATTATGCTGTTCCTAATAAATACCAAGTATGAAGATAATAAGAAAAGAGAGTTAAAATGTTAAAAAATATGACATTATTTGATTGTACATTAAGAGAAATAGGTTATCAAACAGGTTGGTATTTTGATAATAAATTTGCAACTGATCTATATAAATTTGCACATGGCAAAGGAATAGATTATCTTGAGTTGGGTTTTTTTCATAATATGGAAGCTGATCCTAATAAGGGTGATTTTAGATATTGTAGTCAAAAAAATGATGAAATAAAAGAATTGTTTGAACCTATTAAAAACTGGACTAAGTTATCCTCAATGCTAGATATTCAAAGACCCCTTTCTAATCTTTTACCTAAAGAAGACAGTCCTATTGATACTATAAGAATTATAACTCGTTCTCATGAAACTGATTTTGAAATTTTATCAAAGAAAGTTGAAGAAATTCAAGAACTTGGTTATGAATTATTTATAAATTTTACTAGTGCAGGATATAACTCTATAGAAAAGAATATTTCTTTTGCAAAGTTTTGTAAAAAAATGGGAGTAGAAGTTATGTATTTAGCAGATACTGAAAGTGTATTTACTTGTGATTACATAAATAACTCTATGGATGCAATTAAAGCAGAAAATGTTGAAGTTGGTATGCATTTACATAATAAAAATGGTACTGCTGATATGCTTCTAGATACAGCTTTATCAAAAAACTGTCTTTATACTGATGCAACTTTACTTGGTTTGGGTGGAAAATGGCATGATGGAAATATACCTTTAGAATATATAATTAAAAAATTTGGTATTAATGGAGGATATGAACTTACTCAATTAAAAACGAATTTAGTCCAACAGTTAATTAAATACCATGAACATACAACTGCAATCTTGGATTGACAATGAATATTCTTATAACTGGTGGTAATGGATTTATTGCAAAAACATTAAAAGAGAAGTTATCAAATTATAATATTTTTGCACCAGTAAAAAATGAATTAAATATTTTAGATGAATCTTTATTAAAAGAGTATATTTATAATAATGAGATTGATATCATTATTCATACTGCAAATATTGGTGGATATGAAAATAAACTAGATGAGAAAGAAACTTTTCAATCAAATTTAAAAATGTTTTTAAATGTAGCTAATCAATCAAAAAATGTAAAAAAAATTATTCATTTAGGTAGTGGTGCAGAATATTCTAAAGATAGACCAATTGTTAAGGTAGATGAATTAGATAGTTTAAAGAGTTTACCTAATGATGATTATGGTCTTTATAAATCAATTTGCTCTAGATTTATTGAACAATCAGAAAATATTATAAATTTGCGTATATTTGGATGCTATGGAGAGTATGAAGATTATAATTATAAATTTATTTCAAATAGTATATTAAAAAACTTGTTAGAACAACCAATTATAATTAATCAAAATGTTTTGTTTGACTATATATACGTTGATGATTTAATTAAAATGATAGAATATTTTATTATTAATGAGAACAAATATAAAGTTTATAATGTTTCTAGAGGAGAATCTATTGATTTAGTATCAATATGTAAAATCATTAATAGTATTGGTAGCTTTAATTCAGAAATAAAAGTATTAAAAGAAGGATTAAATAATGAGTATACCTCAAATAATAATCGTTTTATTGATGAAGTCTCTTCTTTTAATTTTACAACTCATGAAAAGGCAATATTTAATATGTATAAATATTTTGAAAATAATTTATCTAAAATTGATAAATCTAAAATATTGGAAGATAAATATTTACAAAAGTGTAATAATATTTGGATAGAGGGAAAAAATGAAAATTGTTAATAAATGTGTTTGTTGTGATTCTACAGATTTACTTTTTTCTTCAGCTATACTAATGCCATTTATTACATATCGAGTTTTTGGTTGGAAGCCCATATCAATAGATGATAGTTGGGGTTTAAAAGATATACCAAACACAGTTAACTATCAGTGTTGTAATACATTAGAATGTAAAAACTGTGGGCACGTTTTTATGGATATCAGATTTGATGATGATGAACTAGATAAGTTATACCATAATTATAGAGATAATAAATATGTTGAGGATAGAGAACTTTTTGAACCAGGATATAAAGAGACTAATAAGTCACTAGTAAAAGGATATAACTATCAATATATGATTGAGGATTATTTACAAACTTTTCTATCTGATAATTTGAAAGTATTAGATTTTGGTGGAGATACTGGAGTAAATACAATTTTTGTAGAAAAAAATAAGTCTGAAATTTATATATATGATATTTCAAATAATAAGACTATCTCTAGAGTTAAAAAAATTACTAAAAAAGAGGAACTTTATACTCATAATTTTGATTTAGTTGTTTGTTCACAAGTATTAGAACATATCCCTTTCCCTCAAAAAATAGTAGATGAAATTTATAATATCTCAGACAAAAATACAATAGTTTATTTTGAAATTCCATATGAGCCTTTAATGAAAAATGCTCAAAAAGAGAAATATAGATTAAAAAAACATTGGCATGAGCATATAAACTTTTTTTCAAAAGATAGTCTAATAAAATTATGTGAAAATAGAGGTTTTAAAATACTTGATTTAAAAGAATTTGAAATAAAAATAACTTCTGAGAAGAAAGCTAATATATTAGGTATAGTTTGTAAAAAAGAAAGTATTAAGAATAAAAATATATTCAATAAAAATCAATTAAAAGAAAATGTATTACAAGAGGTTAGTAAATATTATAATTTAGTTCATAAACCTAAAAAAAATAAAAAATTTATCCCAGGTGAAACTAGAGTTAATTATGCAGGTAGAGTTTTTGATGAAAAAGAGATGCTTAATCTTGTTGACAGTAGTTTAGATTTTTGGTTAACTTATGGAGAATATTCAAAAGATTTTGAGAAAAAGTTAGCAAAATATCTTAATATAAGATGGAGTTTTTTAGTTAATAGTGGCAGTTCTGCTAATTTACTTGCCTTTTATTCCTTAACCTCTCCATTATTAAACGAGAGACAAATAAAACGAGGTGATGAAGTAATAACTGTAGCAGCAGCTTTTCCTACAACGGTAGCTCCTATTGTTCAGTATGGAGCAGTTCCCGTATTTGTTGATGTAGAATTAAATAATTTTAATATTGATATTAATGAACTTGAAAAAGCTTTAAGTTTTAAAACAAAAGCAATAATGATTGCACATACATTAGGAAATCCTTTTAATTTAAAAGAAGTAAAAGAATTTTGTGATAAACATAAACTTTGGTTAGTTGAAGATAACTGTGACGCTTTAGGAAGTAAGTATAAAGGTAAATTTACTGGAACCTGGGGTGATCTTGGAACAAGTAGTTTTTATCCACCACATCATATGACTATGGGTGAGGGTGGAGCAGTTTATACGGATAATCCACTACTTAAAAAAATAATCCTTAGTATGAGGGATTGGGGAAGAGATTGCTGGTGTGAAAGTGGAGTTGATAATACCTGTGGCTCTAGATTTTCAAAAAGTTTTGGAAATTTACCAAAGGGGTATGATCATAAATATGTATATAGTCATTTTGGTTTTAATTTAAAAGCTTCAGATATGCAAGCTGCTATTGGTGTTGCTCAGCTTGATAAATTAAATTTATTTATAGAAAAAAGAAAAGAAAATTATAATAAACTATTTTCTGCATTATCTAAACTTGATCAAATTATTTTAATGCATAAACAAATTGATTCAGAACCAAGTTGGTTTGGCTTTTTAATGACTCTTAAAGAAAATAGTGAATATCAAAGAAATGAATTTGCTAAGTATTTAGAGAATAATAATATCCAGACAAGAAATCTCTTTGCTGGTAATATATTAAATCATCCATTATTTGATTCTTTAGCAGAGAATAAAGACTATAGGGTAATTGGTGATTTGGATAATACAAATAGAATTATGAGTGATAGTTTATGGATTGGTCTTTATCCTGAGATGAAAGAAGAAGCTATTGAATATATGATATTAAAAATAAAGAAATATTTTGAATAAAGAGTTTATTAGATTTATTTTAATTGGTATAATAAATACAATTGCTGGTTATAGTTTTTACGCAGGATTTATTTTTATTGGATTTAGCTATTGGCTAGCTGCATTATTTGGAACAATATTAGGAATTATTTTCAATTTTAAAACTATAGGAAAGTTCGTTTTTAAAAATGAAGATAATAAATTGTTCTTTAGATTTGTTTCTGTTTACATATTAATATACTTTTTAAGTATTTTAATAATAGCAATTGGTAAAGATTATGGATTTAATGATTATATTGCAGGATTGTTTTCAATTGTTCCTTGTGCAATAGTATCATTTCTATTAAATAAGTTTTATGTATATAAAAAGGAAAATGATGAAGACTATTAGTATAGTTACAACTTGTTTTAATGAAGAAGAAAATGTTGAGTTATTATATGAAAAAGTTAAAGAAGTTTTTAAAAATGAGCTAAGTGAATATAAATATGAGCATATATTTGTGGATAATTCTTCTGTAGATAATACGGTAGAGATATTAAAAAATATTGCAAAAGATGATAAAAATGTGAAAATAATAGTTAATTCAAGAAATTTTGGACATATCAGGTCTGGTATGTATGCATTACTTCAAGCAAAAGGAGATGCCGTTATATCTTTGGTTGCTGATTTTCAAGATCCACCAGAACTTATTCCTACATTAGTAAAAAAATGGGAAGAGAAGAATGATATAGTTGTAATGATAAAAAAAGATAGTGCTGAAAACAAATTTATGTTTAAAGTAAGAAAAATTTATTATAGTATTTTAGATAAAGTATCTGAAGTAAAGATTTTTCAAAATTTTACAGGGTTTGGACTTTATGATAAGAAGGTTATGAAAGCAATTAATAAAATGAATGATCCTTATCCATTTTTTAGAGGTATGATTGCTGAAGTAGGATATAAAGTAGCAAAAATTGATTATAATCAACCTGTAAGAGAAAGAGGAATAACAAAGAATAATTTTTACACACTATATGATATTGCAATGTTAGGTATTATTAATAATTCTAAAGTACCTTTAAGAATCACTATTTTTATAGCAGCAATTACAGCAATATTAAGTTTTTTTGTAGGTCTAGGTTATTTTATTCTTAAGATAATATATTGGGATAGTATGACAATAGGAATAGCTCCTTTAGTTATTGGAGGTTCTTTTGCTTTTTCAATTTTACTTTTCTTTATGGGAATAATTGGTGAATATATAGGTGCAATATATACACAGATTTTAAATAGACCATTAATATTTGAAAAGGAAAGAATTAACTTTGATTAAAAGTCTTGTATTTTGTTAAGTACGGTATATCCTTCAATAACTTTTATTGAATAGTTTTTATTATATAAGTTTGCAAGCTCTTTATTCTCTGTTGTAAAATATTTATAATAGTTAAAACGTGAATACTTACCACAAAATATTACTGTATCAGGTTTATATTTTTTCATATCTTCTATCATAGCTTTAAATAAATAGTTCTTAATTTTATGATTTTCTTTATCTTTTAATATTTTGTTTAATATAATTAATCCTGCAAATCTAGAAGCCCAAATATGTTTTTTTTCTATAGTTAAAGATTGACCTCTTGCAACATCAACTGAGATAATATGAACTTTACTTTTTTGAGGAAGACTATTTACAATATTTTCTAATTCATAAAATCTTGGAACAGATGTTATATTTTGAATTATTATATGAGTACTTATAAATATAAAAAATATCATATATCTTTTGTATTGTTTTTTAATAGAATGAAAATAGATATGAATTAAAAACAAGTAACCGATTGTAAAAAATGGAATTCTATGATATAACCAACCTTTTTTTTGAATTAAATAGATTAGTAAGGTTGTAAAGAAAAGAGAAATAAATATTTTTATTGATAAATCAATTTTTCTATATGAAAATAGAATCCAAAATGTTATTATTAATAATACTAATAAACTATCTAAATTTAATAGTAAAAATGTATAACTTTTATTAAATGTTTTTGTATATATCTCTAAAGCTAAGGGTATTGCAATAGAGATATATTCATTGAAAAAGATAAAAATAAATAGAAGGTATATAAATCCACTAAGAAAGATAATAAAAAAATCTATTCGTATAATACTTTTTAGATTTTTTTGTTCAATAAGATATATTAATTCAATTCCTATAAAAATTAAAAAAAAATGTGGTTTTATGTTAAATCCAAATACTGAAAATAAAGCTATTATGATAAGTGTCTTATTTGATAAGTTTATTTTATTTCTATATAGCATACTTAAAATATAGGGTAATATAAAAATCATAAGAAGGTGTTCTCTTTGGCCAAAGTCTGTAGAAATAGTTACCGTTAGTATAATAAAGAGTAGATATAGATAGCATCTTATTTTTGAAGATTCTTTTTTATAATATGAGGATAAAACCTTATATGATAAATATAAAGAGATAAATATAAGTAATATAACAAAAATTACAAATAGTGATTCTTTTGTAAGAAAAGTGATTTTTGAAAATATAGTAGGGATTATTGCATAAATATATATTAATGGAGGATTTAAAGCTGGTAAATCTGAATAAAGAGTAGCTCCTGATAAAATTTGATTTGCTCCATATAGCATCCATGTAGAGTCAACATTTAAAGGATTAAATTGAAAATAAGTAAAAACTATAGAGAGTATAAAAAAAGTATAAAAAAAATCAATTATTTTAATTTTCATTTAAATATAAACCTTTAGTTTTTCAACACAAAGTCCCATAGCAGTACTTTCATATCCTACAACACTTTTGATATAAGGTCTACAAAATCCTTCAACCATAATTGCTCCAGCTTTTCCAAAACATTCACCTGATTTGATATAGTTCTCTATATCATCTTCATCAAATTCCCTGAATTCATAAGTAGTTATTGAAATATCAATAAGCTCTTTAGTTTTTGATTTAAAAATCATACATGTTATTACAGAAGTTTTATTCCCACTTTGAAGTTCTAACATTCTTCTTGCATCTTTTTCATCTTTTGCTTTTCTAAGTAGTTCACCATTTGAAGTTACAACTGAATCTGCAACAAGTAGAGGCATATCTTTACAGCCATATTTTTTAATTAGTTCATTATATTTTCCTAAAGTAGCTTGGTATACAAATGA
Source organism: Arcobacter sp. LA11 (assembly GCF_001895145.1). NCBI lineage: Bacteria > Pseudomonadati > Campylobacterota > Epsilonproteobacteria > Campylobacterales > Arcobacteraceae > Arcobacter > Arcobacter sp. LA11. The sequence goes on from NZ_BDIR01000002.1 coordinate 74,594, forward strand.
TTTTGGATTTGTTGTAGTTATAGAGTCTTCATTAAAGCTTCCACCGTTTTGAATAAAGTCTATGTTGTGTTCTTTTAAAATTTTTGCTCGTGTTGGAGAGTTTGAGCCTAGTCTTATCAAGAAAAGCCTTTAGTTTTTTGTAATTGTATCTAAAAAAATTAAATCATAAATTACTTTGCTATAATACACCATGCAAAATACTAAACAATTATCTGGAATATTAATTTTTATATCATTTTTAATTACTATTGTTAGTTATTTTTTGTACAGTGAACTTTTTATATATTCAGGAATATTTGCTTGGCTTGCATTATCTTTAGTATTTATAAAGACTTCAAATAAGAAACTTTTAATTGTACTTTTAATTTTATCTTTTTTATCTTTTTCTTATAGTTTTTTAAATGATTTTTTTATTGATTATGAAAGAGCGATTCTTGTTAATCAATATTTACTGACTCTTTTAATCGGAGTAGGTTTTTTAAGACTTATTGCTACACCCAAAAAAGAAAAAGTAAAAAAACTTCCAAGAGGCAAAGAGTCATTTTTAAAAACATACTTAGGAATACACCTTTTTGGTTCAGTAATAAACCTTTCTTCTTTGATTCTTGTTGCAGATAAATTATATAAAAAAGGACCTATCTCAAAGTTACAAATTATTTTGCTTACAAGAGCTTTTTCTTCTGATGCATATTGGTCACCTTTTTTTGTTGCATTTGCAGCAGCTTTAACTTATGCTCCTAATTTATCCACATCTACTATATTATTGACAGGATTAGTTTTAGCTTTTATTGCTTTTTTAGTTACTTATTTTGAAGTTATGAATATAAAAAAATACGATATCAAAGAATTTAGAGGTTATCCGATTCATTTTGAAACTTTATATTTACCTTTTCTTTTAGCAATTATGGTGTTATTTACAAATTTTTATTATCCAAATTTAAAAGTTATATTATTGATTTCATTTTTTTCAATAGTTCTAACAACATTTATACTTCCATTAAAAGTGGGTTTAAAAAATACAATTTCAAAGTTAAATCATCATGTTACAGATGAGCTACCTAAAATGAAAAATGAAATAGCACTTTTTCTAGTTGCGGGAATGTTTGGTGTTAGTATTAGTTCTATTCTAGTTGGACTAAATATAAATTTACCTTTTGAGACTTTTAATGGTTTAACAGCATCTTTATTACTTTTAGTATTGATTATATTATCATTTGTTGGAATACATCCAATTATATCAATCGCTATTATAGGGAACTGGATGAATGAGTTAAATCATACTTTATTAGCAATGACATTTTTAATGTCTTGGTCAACTGCAGTTTCAACTTCACCTTTTAGTGGATTAAATCTTACTATGCAAGCAAGGTATAAATTAAATGCAATTGATATATTTAAAATAAATTTACCTTATGTTATACGTATGTATATTGTATGTATAATTGTTCTTTTTGTTGTTTCTGATTATTTAAATCTATAAATTAGTCTATAATTCTTCTTGCAGTCCAATAGTTTCTTTTGTAATATGGTTTATCTAATTTTGTAAATTTTACACCTTTTATAGAAGCATGCATAAAATCACCATTTCCCATATATATTCCAACATGTCTATCAAACTTACCTGTTTTGAAAAACACTAAATCACCCATCTCTAATTCAGATCTTTTTATATGTTTTCCTACTCGTATCTGTGTTCTTGTACTTCTTGGAATATTTATATCAAATTTCTCTTTGTAGATTCTTTGAGTAAAAGCAGAACAATCAATTCCTTTTTTAGAGTTTCCCCCATATCTATATTTAACATTTTTCCATTCATTATAAAAATCCATTAGGGATTGGTTCATAAGAATTGAATCACTTGGGCTTACAAGTATTCGTCTTTCTTCTGGTAATGTATTTTTATATTCTTGTGAATTTATAACTTGTTGATATTGTTTTTGATACTCTTTTGTAATAGTGTGTTTATTTGCATTTTCTTCTATAAGGTTGCTATGGATTTGAGTAGTGTTATTTGTACATCCCCCAATTAGTAAAACTAAACTAATCATAAAAATCGAACTTCTAAGCATAAAAATAATACTCCTAATAAATTATTCTTTTTACTTTCCAAAAATGTTTTGAATAGTAATTATTATCAAGTCTTGATATTGTCACTCCTCTTTTTGTAGAGGCATGTAGAAATTTTCCACCTTCTAGATATATTCCAACATGTCTAGAGTTAAATCCAGTTTTAAAAAATATTAAATCTCCCATTTCAAGCTCATCTAAAGAGACATTCTTCCCCACTTGTGATTGAAGTGCTGTAGTTCTTGGGATATTTATATTTAGTCTATCTTTAAACGTTCTTTGTACAAAAGCAGAACAATCAATGCCCTTTTTTGTATTTCCACCATATTTATAAGGAACTGCTTTCCACGAGTTATATTGTTTATTTAAAGATAAGTATAATTTTTGATAGTTGATATTTTCTGATAATTGATAATCATAGTCCAATCTATTTGGAAATGTTTTGTCTGTACTAGTAGAGTAATTTGATGAACTACTTTTAAAACTACAAGCTTGAAAATTAAATATAAGAAATAAAAATAAGAAAATATATTTTATAATTTTCACAAATCTTACCTATCAAATCTTTTTTAAAGCATATATTTTAGCTTAAATCAGCCAATAAATCAAATCTTTCACAATCCTTGCATAATTTTGGTTATACTTTTAAAAATTGTAAAAAAGGATGATAATGTCAAATTTAAATAGTAAATCAATGCTTACATTAGGGATTTTTATTTTTTTTGGTTTAATAAGTTTAGGATATTTTTTAGTAGAGTCTGTAAATGTTTATAAAGAGTATGATAGAACTGTAACAGTAAAAGGACTTTCTCAAAAAGATTTTAAAGCTGATATTATTTTATGGCCAATAAAATTTTCAACACCAGATAAAGATTTATTTAATTTAAATAAAAAAATTGAAGGGTATACAAATATCATAGTTGATTTTTTAGAAGAAAATGGAATCAAAAAAGATGAGATAAATATTCAAGCTCCTGCAATAACAGATAAATTAGCCAATGACTATGCTAATAGAAATTTTCAATATAGATATTTAGGAAATAGAACTATTAATGTCTATTCAAAAAATGTCCAAAAGGTAAGAGACACAATTTCAAAATTATCTCAGCTAAATAAAAAAGGAATAATATTCAATGTAAATGGTTATGATACTAGAGTAGAATATATGTTTACAAGATTAAATGAAGTAAAACCTTCAATGATAGAAGAGTCAACTAAAAAAGCAAGAGAAGTTGCTTTGAAATTTGCAAAAGATTCAAATAGTAAATTAGGAAAAATTAAAAAAGCAAGACAAGGACAGTTTTCAATTTTTAATAGGGATAAAAATACTCCTCATATAAAAACAGTTAGAGTTGTCTCTTCTGTAGAGTATTATCTAAATGATTAAGAGGATTAGAATCCTCTTAATGTAATACCAAAATAAATTGCAATAAGTCCTAGTACAATATTCAATGGAATAAAATATTGTGCTATTGGAGTTAATATTTCTTTTGCGATTGGAAGTTTTCCTTCATTAAAAGCTTTTTGTGCTTTATTTCTTTTTATATAAATAGTTATAAAAACTACTATCATAATCGTCCATACAATTTCTTTTGCAATTACAATAGAGTATAAAGGCGTTCCTTTAAATCCTAAAGCAATTATCATTATAATAGCTGTTAATAAAAGGATAATAATTGCAGGTATTACCATATTAAAGAATCTTCTAAGATTCTCTAATGTTCTTCCTAGTTTTATTTTAGGTTCTTCAATATCTTGCATAGAGTAATGAATAGCAAATCTAATTGCAATCATTCCACCTACCCAAATTACGGCTGAGATTACATGTAAAAAAACAATAATCCCAGAAAAACTATTAAATAGTGTTTCCATCTATTAACCATTTCCTTTTATAAAGCCTTTTGCAAACTCTAAAGCAGTTTGTTTAGCATCTTCAATTTTAGATACATCTTTACCGCCTGCTTGGGCAAAGTCTGGTCTTCCACCACCTCCACCACCAACAACTGGAGCAACATTTTTAATCCAATCACCAGCTTTAATACTAGTGTTTTTTGAACCAGCAACTAACATTACTTTTTCACCTTTTGGTTGAAGTAATAATATTGCAAGTTTTTCATTTGCATTTTTCATATCATCAACAATTTTTTTGATATCACCATTTTCAACAATATCAACAACTACTTTAATATCTCCAATTAGCTCTTCTTTAATTGGTGCTGTTGTTTGACTTTGCGCAACTTCAACTTCTTTTTTTAACTCTTTAATTTGTTCTTTTAATTTTTTGATACCAAGAATAGGGTCATTATTTTTAACTTCTGCTTCAACTTGGTTCATTTTATTTATGATATCTTTTGTATATTTAATTGCAGCTCCACCACATACAGCTTCAATTCTTCTAACTCCTGCTGATACACCAGATTCTTTAGTTATATAAAAAGAACCAATATCAGCACTATTTTTTACATGAGTTCCTCCACAAAATTCAACAGATACATCAGTAAAGTCAACTACTCTTACCATATCACCATATTTTTCGCCAAACATAGCAATTGCACCTTTTTTCTTTGCTTCTTCAATTGGAAGTTCTTCCACACTTCCTTTAATCCCTCTTGCAATCATTGAATTTACTAAGTCTTCTACTTCTTCTACTTGACTTTTTGTCATAGCTTTTGGATATGTAAAATCAAATCTTAATCTAACTGAATCATTTAACGAACCTGCTTGTGAAACTGTATCTCCAAGAACCATTTTTAAAGCACTTTGAAGTAAATGTGTTGCACTGTGATGTTTTGCAACTTCGTATCTGTTTACAACAACAGCTTCTACTTCTTCTCCTGCATTAATATTTGAGTTTTCAACTGTTATTTTTGATAAGTTTAAACCATGGAATTTTTCAGTTCCTTCAATAATTGCGATATGCTCATTATCTTCTAATGCTCCAATATCACCATTCTGTCCACCTGAAGTTGCATAAAATGGAGTTTGCTCTAACATAACCCATCCAGTATTGCCTTTTTCAAGTGTAGAAATTTCTTTGAAGTTCTCATCTAATAGTGTAACTATTTTTGTTTTATGTGTATTGTTCTCATATCCTACAAATTCATTTACACCGTATTTTTCAAGTAATTGTTTAAAATCACCTTCTGTTGAAGCATCTCCACTACCTTTCCATGCAGCTTTTGCTTTTGCTTTTTGTGCATCCATTAGTGAATTAAATTTATTAATATCAACTTTTAGATTCTTATCTCTTAACATATCTTCTGTTAGGTCTAATGGAAAACCGTAAGTATCATAAAGTTTAAATGCAACTGCACCAGAGAATACTTCTTTTGTATTTTTTAGTTCTTCATTAAAAATTGACATTCCAGTATCAATTGTTTTAATGAATCTCTCTTCTTCAAGTGTCAATTGCTCTTTTATATAATCTTTTTGCTCTACTAAATCAGTGTAGTGTTTACCCATAATTTCACATAAAGTGTCAAAAAGTTGTGCTAAAAAAGGTTTTCTAAATCCTAAAAGGTATCCATGCCTAACAGCTCTTCTCATGATTCTTCTATTTACATAAGGTCTACCTTCATTTCCAAAAAGAATACCTTGTGATAACATAAATGAATTCGCTCTTAAATGGTCAGCAATTACTCTGTATGAACCAATAGTTTCATCTGTAGCTTCTTTTTGGGCTAAACTTTCTAATTTTTTAATAATAGGTTGGAAATTAGATGAGTCAAAGTTATTTAAAACACCTTCTTTAATAGCAATAACTCTTTCAAGTCCCATACCTGTATCAATAGATGGTTTTGGTAAAGAAGTTCTTACAATTTTATCACCTTCTTTAGACTGCTCATATTGCATAAATACAAGATTCCAAATTTCTAAGAATCTATCTCCTTCTCCACCTAAGTAATCTTCATCAGAATCAAAGTTTTCAGCATCTTGGTCATAAAATATTTCAGAACATGGACCACATGGACCTGTATCTCCCATAGACCAGAAGTTATCTTTATCTCCAAATCTTTTGATTCTATCTTTTGAAATATGAGCTTGCCATAATTCATAAGCTTCATCATCACTATCATGAATAGTAACCCATAGTTTATCAACAGGTAATTCAAGATTAACTGTAATAAATTCCCATGCATAAGCAATAGCATCTTTTTTGAAGTAATCTCCAAAAGAGAAGTTACCTAACATCTCAAATAGTGTGTGGTGACGTGCTGTATAACCTACATTTTCAAGGTCATTATGTTTGCCACCAGCTCTTACACATAATTGGCATGATGTGGCAGTTGGGTTTGCAGGTTTTGGAACTGCACCTGTGAAAATATCTTTGAATTGAACCATACCTGCGTTAACAAACATCAGTGTCGGATCTTCAGGAACTAAAGGCATTGAAGAAATTACATCATGCCCTTTACTTTTAAAAAACTCTAAGTACTCTTTTCTAATATCCATAAAATTATCCATTTTAAATTTGTGTGCATTTTAGCCAAAAGTTCATTTAGCAAAGATTAGTGGGCTTAAAGATAAGTTTATTTAAGTTTAAGTTAGTATAATTTTGGGATATTACATTTATAAAAAGGAAGAAGAAATGGGTAAATATACAGATTTAACTCCAGAGAACTTTGAAGAAGTAACAAATGCTGGTGTATCTTTAGTAGACTTTTGGGCTCCATGGTGTGGACCTTGTAGAATGATTGCTCCAGTGATTGAAGAATTAGCTGAAGAGTTCGAAGGAAAAGCAAATATTTGTAAAGTAAATACAGATGAGCAACAAGACTTAGCTGTTAAGTATGGTATTAGATCTATTCCAACAATTATCTTTATGAAAGATGGAGAAATTGTTGATCAAATGGTAGGTGCTTCATCTAAACAAGCATTTGCTGATAAAATTAACTCATTATTATAATATCTAAATATTATATTCTCATATAATAAATGAAGGTAAGGTTTTTTAACCTTACCTTTTTTTTATGTCAAAAATTCCACAATATTAAAATGACATATTAAAGCCACATTACTTTTTTATCATTTCATTATAAGAAATAAATATGAAATAAAAAGGAGACGTTATGAGCAATAATATGAAAATGGCAATTCCAATTATAATTGCAATTATTGTGGCAGTTCTACCAACACCAGAAGGTTTAAGTGTAAATGCACACTACTTCTTTGCAGTGTTCTTAGGAGTTATTGTAGGTTTGATTTTAGAGCCAATTCCACCTGCACTAATTGGTTTAACTGGTGTTGCATTCTGTGCAACATTTGGCTTAGTTGGAGATTCTGCAAAAGCAGCAAGATCTTGGGCTTTAAGTGGTTTTTCAAATGGAGTTATTTGGTTGATTTTTGCAGCATTTATGTTCGCATTAGGTTATAAAAAATCAGGTCTTGGAAAACGGATTGCTTTACTCTTAGTAAAAAAATTAGGTAAAACAACGCTTGGACTTGGATATGCAGTTGCTTTTGCAGATGGAATTTTAGCACCGTTTATGCCTTCAAACACAGCAAGAAGTGCAGGGACTATTTTCCCAATTGCTATTAATATTCCTCAAATGTTTAATTCAACTCCAGATAATGAGCCTCGAAAAATAGGTTCTTATATATCATGGGTAGCAATTGCTGCAACTTGTGTAACAAGTTCTATGTTCTTAACAGCACTTGCACCAAATTTACTCGCAGTTTCTTTAGTAGAAAAAAATGCAGGAATAATAATCGAGTGGGGAACTTGGTTTAGTACATTAGCGGCTATTATGATACCTCTATTTTTATTAGTACCATTTTTAGCATATGTAGTGTATCCACCTGAACAAAAAACTTCTCCTGAAGCTCCAGCATGGGCAGCTAAAGAATTAGAAAAAATGGGTTCAATCTCTAAAAAAGAAATATTAATGTTATGCTTTGGTATTTTAGCTTTAGTAATGTGGATTTTTGGTAAACAAATTGGAGTAAATGGTACAACAGCAGCGATTGCAGTGTTATGTCTTCTAGTTCTTACAAATGTAATTTCGTGGGAAGATGTTATTACTAATAAAGGTGCTTTCAATGTATTTATTTGGTTTGCAACTTTAGTCGCAATGGCCTCAGGCCTTAAAAAAGTTGGTTTCTTAAAATGGGCAGCAGGATTAATCTCTGGTGGTTTAGCTGGAATGGATCCAATTACGATTGCAATTTTACTTGTGATACTATTCTTTTTATTCCACTACTTATTTGCAAGTGTTACTGCTCATACTGTAGCTTTACTACCATTATTTTTAGGAGTAGCTGCAAATCTTTTACCTACAACAATGATGCAACCTCTTGCTCTTTTATTTGTAGGGTCTTTAGGATTAATGGGAATTTTAACGCCATATGCAACTGGACCATCACCAATTTGGTATGGAGCTGGATATATTTCTCAAGCAAAATGGTGGACACTAGGAGCAATTTTTGGGGCGATTTACTTAGCTGCATTAGTTATTCTAGGGTATGTAATTTTATAAAGATTATAAAATTAACTATCATTATGGTGCTAAGTTTTCTTAGCACCATTTTTTTTAGATAAACTAGATTATAATATTCTTATGAAAAAGCTACTTTTACTCATTATCTTTCAAACTTTTCTTTTTTCAAATAGTTCAATTTTAATAATAAATTCATATCATAAAGGCTATGAGTTTAGTGATAGTATTGTAGATGGTATAGAGCGTAAGTTATATTCCCATTCAGATATAGATATAAATATCTTATATATGGATTCAAAAAGAGTTACTAGTAAAGAGTATTATGATAACTTACAAAATCTTTATAGTGTACAACTTAGAAATAGAGAGTATGATTTAGTTGTTGCAGTAGATAGATTTGCATATGATTTTGTTTTGGAAATAGCAAATAAATTTTTTAAAGATAAACCAATTTTAGCTGTGGGTATTGAGAACTTTTCTCTTGCAAAAGCTAAAAAATTTGGTGTAGAAAATAGACTTTCTGCTTTAATTGAAGAAAGGGATTTAAAAGCTAATGTAAAAGCTATAGAAGAACTTATTCCTTCTATAAAAAAACTATATATAATAAATGATAAAAGTCTTAATGCTTTACATACAGAACCGCTTATAAATAAGCTTATAAATGAGTTTCATAATGAGTATGAATTAATTTATATAAAAGAGGATAACTTGGAAGACCTAGAAAAAAGGTTCTCAAAATATGAAGAAGATAGTGCAGCACTTTTTATTAGGTTTTATAAAAATCAAAATGGTGAGTTAAATAAAAATCAAAATATTGCAAAGTTTATAAAAAATGCAAAGGTTCCTATCTTTATAACAGATTCCATTTTCATAAACAAAGGTGCAACTGGTGGTAAGATAGTTGATTTACATCGTTTTGGTGAAACTTCGGGACAGATGGCTTTAGATATTTTAGAAAAAAAGAAATATGAGATAACTATTTCTGAAGATTTATTTTATATTTTTGACTCTCAAAAACTTAGTGAATTTATATTGCCTGTAGCAGCTTTATCTTTTCCCTATGAATTAGTAAATAAAAGGCTCACTTTTTATGATAAAAATCGAGGTTTTATTGATTTTATTTTTACAATATCACCTTTATTGATATTTTTAATTTTAGGGTTAATCCATAATATTTATAAACGGAGACAAGTTGAAAAGGACTTAAGACAAAGAATAGATTTTGATGAGGTTTTGCTAAATGCAATTGATAGTCCAATTTTTTGGCAAAATGATAAAGGAATTATTGTTGATTCAAACGATAATTTTTGTAAATTAGTTAAATTAAAATGTAAAGATATTTACGGAAAAAGGCTAGAAGACTTTAAAGACATTAGAGATGTTAGAAAAGTTATTAAAGTAATTCAAAGATATAAAGAGAACAAGAGTGAAAATTATGAGTTTAAATATTTTGATGAAAACTTTAAAAAAAAGGTATATTTAGTAAAGCAAGAGAAGTTTAGAGATGAAATTTCAGAAAGTGAAGGTTTAGTTACTATTTTTACTGATATTACTAAAGAACAAGAAGTTGCAAAAGAAAAACAAAAAAATAAACAATTTATAGTCCAACAATCAAAGCTTGCAGAGATAGGTGAAGTATTTTCTTCCATTGCACATCAATGGAAGTCACCCCTTGTAGAAATTACTGCAATAGCACAAGATCTATTTTATTCAAAAAAATGTAAAGAAATGAAAGAAAATGAAAGTTTTGTAAGTGATATAATGAAACAAGTTGATTATATGACGGATACAATAAATGATTTTCAAAAGTTTATAATGCCTTCAAATACTAAGGTTGAATTTAATATAAAAGAAGCAATTGATTCTATGTTAGAAATAGTAAATCATAATATAAAGTATAATAATATAAAAATAAATATAGAGATAAAAGAAGGCTCTTGTCTTGAGATTTATGGTTATAAAAATGAATTTATGCAATCTTTTTTAAATATAATCAATAATGCAAAAGATGCTCTTTTAAATAATGATTATAAAGATAGAAAAATTGATATTAAACTTTTCAATGAGGATTCAAATTTAATTATTCTTATTCAGGATAATGGTGGTGGAATAGACAGCGAAAGTCTACATAAGATTTTTAAAGCTTATTATTCAACAAAAAATGATGGACATGGTATTGGACTTTATATGAGTAAAATGATTATAGAAGATAAAATGGGTGGTAAAATTTCTGTTGAAAATAAAAATGGTGGAGCCTGTTTCAAAATTAAATTAGGACATATCTGTGAAAATATTAGTTCTTGAAGATAATAAAAGATTAGCTAATGTAATTAAAAGTGCTTTAGAACAAGAGTCTTATAAAGTAGATTGTTTTTTTGATGGCGATGATGCTTTTGAAGCTTTAGGAAATGGTTATTCCTGTTTTATTTTAGATATAAATGTTCCTAATTTAGATGGAATTTCAATATTGGAATATATAAGATTAAATCATTCAAATATTCCAGCAATAATAATTAGCTCTAATCATGACTTAGAGAAAATACAAAAGTCTTATGAGATAGGTTGTGATGATTATTTAAAAAAACCATTTTATATTCTTGAGCTTGTTCAAAAAGTAAAAAAGCTTTGTATCTTGCCTAAAAAGTTTTTAAAATTTAGTGAAAATTGTAGATATGATTTTATAAATCATAGACTATTTGAAAATGATAAAGAATATGAACTTACAAAAAAAGAGATACTTTTTTTAGAACTATTTTCTAAAAACTTACATCATGTAGCAAGTTATGAAGAATTAGAAGAGTATGTTTGGGAAGGTGAAGAAACTACTCTTATAAATATCCGTTCTATGATAAAAAGGCTAAGAAAGAAGTTACCCGATGATAGTATTATCATTGTAAAAGGAATGGGGTATTCTTTAAATAAAGAAGTTTCTCTTTCTTAAATTCCTTTTTGTAAAGGAATTTGGTCTGCATCAATTGAATAACCAATACCTTTTACTATTTTGATTGATTTTTCAGGAATTTTTTTTCTAATTCTCTTTACAAGTGCTCTTACATTTATTAAAGTTGTCTCTTCTCCTTCCCAGACATAATCTTCAATCTCATCAAAACTAAATACTCTATGAATATCTTTTGCTAATAATTCTAAAAAAAGTATCTCTTTTTTTGCTAGTTTTACCTCTTTTTCATCTTTTATTAGAAAATGTTTATTGTAATCAAAAATGTAGCCATTTCCTAAGTCTAATAAAGAAGATTTAACTTTACAAAATTTTTGTACTTTTTGGATTAGTTCATACATAAAAAATGGTTTTTTTAAATAATCATCACAACCTATCTCATAAGACTTTTGTATTTTCTCTAAGTCATGATTAGAGCTAATTATTATTGCTGGAATTTCATTGTGATACATTCTTATAGATTCTAAAATAGATATTCCATCAATGGAAGGGACATTTATATCTAAGATAAAACAGGAATAACCATTTGTAATCATACTTAAAGCTTCCGCTCCATCTGCAGTTGTATCTACTTTATAACCAGCTTTAGTAAGGGCTTGTTTTATCAGGCCACATAATCTCTCATTATCCTCTAAAACTAAAATTTTCATTTTGTTAGCTCCAATTGAATTGTAAACATAGCACCATCTTTTGTATTTGAAACATCAATGGTACCTCCAATTTTATCTTCTATTATTAATTTAGCCATGTATAATCCTATCCCATGACCATCTTTTTTTGTTGTAAAATAAGGTTCAAAAATTTGATTTATATATTTAGAAGGGATTCCTCCTCCATTATCAGAAATATCAATTTGTACTTTATTATTTATATTTTTAATATTTATATTAATATTACCTTGAGTAATTTTATCTTGGCTTTTTTCTTTTATAATAGATTCTTTTGCATTATTAACAATATTTAAAAGAGTTTGCATTAATTCATTTTTATAGCCTAAAATCATTAAGTTAGTATCAGGTTCAACATTTACATTTACATTGATATAATTGTACTTCATGTTATGCCGAATAATTTCTAGCATCTCTTCAACTGATTCATTTATATCAAATACAATTTTTTGAGTAGAAGGCATGATAAATTTTTGAAAACTATTAATTGTTTCTGTCATATATCTAACTTGAAACATAATGTCATTTACAAACTTGTCATCTTCTTCTTTTACTTCACTTTCTTCATTATAAAGCTTTTCCTGTGCAATAGTTGCAATCTCTACAAGGGGGGATTTCCATTGATGTGCAATAGAAGAAAATACTTCACCTATCTCTGCAAGTTTTGATTGTTGGATTACAAATTCTTGATGTTTTCTTTTCTCTTTTATCGCTTGTTTCTCTTTTGTAATATCAGTAAATACTGTTACTGTACCTTTTGTTTTAAATATATTTTCTGTATAGTTTGTTTGATTTATTAAGTAAGTATGCTCTTTTTCATCTATACTTTTTACAACTATTTGGTTTTCATCAATTGCATTATTTATAAATGGTTCTAAACTTTTACTAATAGTTGTAGATTTGTTTCTTTTGATATAATCTTTAAGTGTTTTTCCTTTTACTTGGGGACAAGGCAAATCCATAAAGTCGCAAAACTTAGCATTTGAATCAACTACTTTTCCTTTTTCATCTTGCCACACAATTGGTGCTTTTATTGAATCAAGTAATACTTTATCAAATTGCATTCTTTGTTTTAATAATTTTGTATTTCTTATTCTTAGATATAAATTATATATAAGACCTACTATTAAAAATAGTAAAAATGGAGACATTAAAAAAACGAAATCTACAAATTGTCTATGTTTATCTAAAAACCCCATAGGTTGATTTACATAAGTATAATCTACTTTTAAAATATCAGGTTGAAGTTTAAATTTTTTTATTTTTTCAAAATCAAATTTGTATTGGAAAGTTTCTTCAATTTTTATAAAAGGAGTAGAAAGTGTTTTATATAAAATACCTAAAATATTTTCCCCTGATTTTATTCCTAAATTTTTAATTGGAACTAACTTACCACCAGTCGAACCTTTTTCTATAAATAGAGTATCTGTAGTAAATACAGGGATTTCACTTAATTCTATCATTTCTGCAATTTCACTATTTTTATAAAGGTGACCATTTTTATCATTGTAAAATCTAATAAAAAATACAGCTTCATTTGGAATATAAGCAGAGAATTTCTTTTTTAATTCATCTAATGTTGAGCTTCTTATATATTCAATTTCAAATTTATGTTTTAATTCATTTATGGCACTTCTAATAAAAGGATCAGTGTCATCGCCATTTTCACTTTTGTCATTTATAATATACAGTCTTTTTAGATTTGGTATAAGTTTAGGAATCATTTTAATAATATCACTAATAGCTCTTTTTTCTAATAATCCTGAAACTTTATTTTGTAAATTATATTTTTTTACTTCATCTTGTGAAAACTGTTCAATTCCAACAAAATAAATAGGCTCATTTGTGAAAAGTTCCGTATAATTTTGTAGGGTAAATTCATAAGCAAATTTATCAATTGCAACAACTAAATCATATTTACTTTTGGATAATTGTAATTTATATAAATCTTTTAATTCTTTATAGTAAGTGGGTGATGCAATTCTTTTTGAATCCATATACCAAACAGTAGAAGTGATTTTTGTATTATATAAAACTGATTCTATACCATTTAAAACGTCATCACTCCATTGAAATCCTCTATGGTATGAATTGATAATTAATACGTTTTTTTGATTATTTGCATAAAGATTAGTATTTGATAAAAAAATAAGGCTTATTAAAAATAAAAAAACTTTAAAATTCATGATATTTCCTTATTTTAAATAAGACATTTTACCTAAAATTATAATAGAGGGAAGTAAAACTTCCTCTCTATTTTTTATCCTTTTATAGAATAACTCCACCTAACATAAATCCAAAAATTACACTTAGTGTAATTGCAATAACACCTGGAATCATAAATGGGTGGTTAAATACAAATTTTCCAATTCTAGTTGAACCTGTATCATCCATTTCAACAGCTGCAAGAAGTGTTGGATAAGTTGGTAATACAAATAATGCACTTACTGCTGCAAATGATGCAACAGCAGTAACAGGATCAACACCTAAAGCTAAGGCTGCAGGCATTAGAGCTTTTGTTGTAGCACCTTGAGAATAAAGTAGCATACTTGCAAAGAATAAAGTAATAGCTAACATCCATGGATATTGATTTAATAATGTACTAGCAAACTCTTTGATCTCTCCAATATGAGCACCAACAAATGTAGTACCTAGCCAAGCAACACCTAATACACAAATACAAGCACTCATACCTGATTTAAAGGTAGATGCACTAAGAATTTTTCCAGTATCAACTTTACAAGCCCATACAATAAGAGAAGCACAAGCTAACATAAACACCATGATTGCTGCATTTCTTGGTAAACTTGGATCTACAATAACAGCTACTTTTTTACTTATTAAAGTTGCATAAGTTACAACTGCAAAGATTGTTGTGATAAAAATAGCAACTGATAATTTTGCACCTTTTTTGATCTCAACTTTTGTTTCACCTCTTAATTTAACTAAACCTTTTTCTAATCTATCTTGGTAAACTTTGTCATTAACTAATTCTTTTCCTAGAAAATTACTAACAAATGCAGTAATCATACACGCAGCAAAAGTTGTAGGAATACAAACTGCTAAAATTTCAATATAACCAACACCTAAAGGTTCTAAAATACCACTTAAAAATACAAGTGCTGCAGAAATAGGTGATGCAGTAATAGCAATTTGTGAGGCAACAACAGCAACACCTAAAGGTCTTGAAGGTCTAATTCCTTGCTCTTTTGCAACTTCTGCAATAACAGGAAGTGTAGAATAAGCTGTATGTCCAGTACCTGCTAAAATTGTCATAAAATAAGTAACTGCTGGAGCTAAATAAGTAATATGTTTTGGATTTTTTCTTAAAATATTCTCCGCAATTTTAACCATATAATCTAATCCACCTGCAACTTGCATTGCAGCAATTGCAGCAATAACTGACATAATGATTAGAATTACATCAATAGGAATACTTCCTGGTTTTAATCCGAAGAATAAACAAAGAATTAAAACTCCTAAACCACCAGCATAACCAATACCAATACCACCAAATCTAGCACCTATAAATATGGCACCTAACACTACGACAATTTCTAAACCTAACATAACTTCTCCTTTTAAGTTTTTATTTCTTTATTATTTTTATTTACAAACCATTCTTGGTTGAATCATATTTTCAGGACGAATTAATTCGTCTAATTCTTCTTTTGTTAATAGTTTCTTTTCTAAAACAATGTCATATACAGATCTTTTTGTATCTAAAGCTTCTTTTGCAACAGCAGTAGAGTTTTCATAACCAATTGTTGGATTTAAAGCTGTTACTAAACCAATACTATTTATAACTAGGTCATGGCAATGTTCTTTATTTGCAGTAATTCCATTTATACATTTTGTTGCTAAAGTTTCAAATGCATTTTTCATCATATTTATTGAGTTAAATAAGTTATATGCAATAACTGGTTCAAATACATTTAGTTGTAATTGTCCACCTTCACTGGCCATTGTAATAGTTACATCTGCACCAATAACTTGGAAACAAACTTGATTTACAACTTCTGGAATTACTGGATTAACTTTCCCAGGCATAATTGAGCTTCCTGGTTGTACAGCAGGTAGATTTATCTCATTTAATCCTGTTCTTGGACCTGAACTTAATAATCTTAAGTCATTACAAATTTTTGATATCTTTGTTACAACTCTTTTTAAAACACCTGATATTTGAACATAAGCACCAGTATCTTGTGTTGCTTCTATTAAATCTTTTGCAGTAACAAAAGGTCGACCAGTAACTTCTTGAAGTTTTTGTTCAACAATACAAGCATACTCTGGATGTGAATTAATACCAGTTCCAATTGCAGTTGCTCCTAAATTCATTTCACGAACAAGTTGCTGTGCATCCATTAATATTTTTATATCTTCATCAATAGTTGTTACATAGGTATGAAACTCTTGACCTAAAGTCATAGGTACAGCATCTTGAAGTTGTGTTCTTCCCATTTTGATTACATCTCTAAACTCTTCAGATTTTGCAAGAAAACTACTTCTTAATATCTTCATAGAATCTATTAGTTCATAAATTTTTTCATATAAAGCGATTCTAAATGCTGTTGGGTATGAATCATTTGTAGATTGTGAAAGATTAACATCGTTATTTGGATGTAAAAATTTATATTCACCTTTTTTATGTCCTAAAATCTCCAAGGCTCTATTTGCAATAACTTCATTAGCATTCATATTAATTGAAGTTCCAGCGCCTCCTTGAATCATATCAACTATAAATTCTTCATGGAAATTTCCTGCAATAATTTCATCACATGCTTCACAAATTGCATTTTTTTTCTTTTCTTTTAATAATCCTAATTCATAATTTGCTAGTGCAACTGATTTTTTTACTTTTGATAATGATGTGATAAATGTTGGAAATTGAGATAAAGTAACTCCTGTGATTCCAAAATTTTCTTTTGCTCTTAAACTTTGTACTCCATAATAAACGTTATTTGGGATCTCTCTATTTCCTATTAAATCATGTTCCATTCTCTGTGTCATGGTAAATCCTTTAAATATTTTAAAAAAACTTAATCAACTTAAGTTAAATTTCTTTTTATCTGATGAAATTGTAATCCTCTAAAATGAACTAAAAGTGATGTTTTTATAAAAAAAGGGCTTTTTTAAGTAAAAAAATGAATAAGTATTCATAAAATAGAAAAACCTTAGGAGAAAGGAGAATCCTAAGGCTTTTTTTAGTGACTTAATTTATTAGTAAGGTATATTTATTTTTAATTAAACCTCCTTTATTAATTTGATATAGAAGCTAGTTTTCTTCTCATATATGCAATTTTATTTTGTAAAGGTAAATGTTTAGGACAAGTGTCTTCACATCCAAGTAAAGTCATACACCCAAAGATACCATTATCATCACCAACTAACTCGTAATAATCTTCATGTGTTCTTTCATCATGTGGGTCACATTCAAATCTTGCAATTCTATTTAGTCCCACTGCTCCAACAAAATCTTCTTTTATAAGTTTTGTTCCACATCCAGCAACACAACATCCACACTCAATACAACGATCTAACTCAAAAACAGCATCTGCAACTTCTGGTTCAATAGGTTCTTCAATCTCTGCAATATCTATTTGCTTAGAAGTATGAATCCATGATTCAACTCTTTTTGACATACCATCCATCCAAACTCCTGTGTTTACAGATAAATCTTTAATAAGTTTAAATGTTGGCATTGGTAGCATAATAATCTCTTCTGGTAAATCTTTAGTTAGAGTTCTACATGCAAGTTTAGGTCTTCCATTAATCATCATGGCACAACTTCCACAAATACCTGCACGACAAACAAAATCAAAAGCAAGTCCAGCATCCATAGTTTCTCTAATGTGAGTAAGAGCTAAATAAATTGTCATACTATCTGTCTCTTCAATTTTGTAATCTTGAAAATAAGGTCTTAAATCTTTCCCCTCTTTTTTATCTTGAGGATTGTATCTAAGAATTTTTATAGTTAATTCCCGTGCCATTATTTATCTCCTAATCTTTTATTTTTTCTTTTATATTCATTTTGTAATGGAAAAGGCATAAGTGCATCTTGAATTTGATATCTATCTTTTCCTTCTTCTTGCATATTTTCTGTTATTCCATCTACTTCGATTTGTCTAATTTCACTTAAAGAGTTTTCAATTAAATTTCCTTTTGCTCCATATCCTCTAAATCCTGGAGGAATTTCCATTGTCATAATATCTAGTGCTTCATACTCAACAGTCGGCATTGTATCTCCTTCTTTCCACGAAGTAAGAGTTCTTTTTAACCAATTTTCATCATCTCTTTTAGGATAATCCTCTCTTGTATGGGCTCCTCTAGATTCTGTTCTATCTAATGCTCCTTTAGCTACACAAAGAGCAACTTTTAACATCATAGGAACTCTATAGGCTTCTTCTAACTCAGGATTTGCATATAATTGTTTATCTTTTATTGCAATATTTTTAGATTGGATTAAAAGTTCTTCAAGTTCTTTTACGGCTTTTTCTAATCCTTCACCATCTCTAAAGATTCCAACATATTCTTGCATAAGTTTTTTCATTTTGTTTTTGATTCTAAATACATCCTCTGCACCTTTTCTTGAAATAAGTTCATTCATATAAGATTCTTTTTCTTGAACAAATTTTTCAATAACAGATGTTTTAATATCAACTTGATTGTCTTTACAAAAATCAGCAAAATAATTACCAATAATCATACCTGCAACAACAGTTTCAGAAACTGAATTTCCTCCAAGTCTATTAAATCCATGCATATCCCAACATGCAGCTTCTCCTGCACTAAATAAACCTTTTAGTGTTTGAGATTCTCCTGTTGGTTTTGTTCTAATTCCACCCATTGAATAGTGTTGCATAGGATGAACTGGCGCCCAACCTTTTTGTCCTTCATCTGCTGGATCAATTCCTGCAAAGTACTCACAGATTTCTTGAACATCTCTTAAGTTTCTTTCAATATGTTCTCTTCCTAAAATTGATATATCTAACCAAAGATGAGTTCCATATGGTGAATCAACACCTAACCCTTTTCTCATATGTTCCATCATTCTTCTAGATACTACATCCCTTGAAGCAAGGTCTTTTTTCTCAGGTTCATAATCTGGCATAAATCTATGGCCGTTTTTATCTCTTAGAACTCCACCATCACCTCTACAACCTTCAGTTAATAAAATTCCTGATGGAAAAAGTGGTGTAGGGTGAAATTGAACTGCTTCCATATTTCCAAGTTTTGCAATTCCAGTTTCAAGTGCAATAGCTGTACCTATACCTTCACAGATTACTGCATTTGTCGTAATTTCATATATTCGTCCATATCCACCTGTTGCAATAAGAGTCCCTTTTGCAACATAAGCAACTATTTCTCCTGTGATGAGGTCTCTAACAATTGCTCCATAACATCTTCCTTTATTATGAATAAGTCCAATTGCCTCTTTTCTATCTTCAATGTTTACATCTAATTTAAGTGCTTCATTTGCAACTGCAAAAAGCATTGTATGTCCAGTTGCATCTGCAGTGTAACAGGTTCTCCATTTTTTTGTTCCACCAAAATCTCTTGAGTTAATAAGTCCATGTTTATCATCATCTTCAAAAATTGTAGTTCTTTTTGTGTTTATAACTGCGTCATGGTTTCCTTTTTTTATTCTAGTCCAAGGAACACCCCAAGCGGCAAGTTCTCTAATTGCTTTTGGTGCAGTTGTCACAAACATACGTGCAACTTCTTGGTCACATCCCCAATCTGAGCCTTTTACAGTGTCTTGGAAGTGAACATCTTCGTTGTCACCTTCACTCATTTTTGCATTTCCTAAAGATGCTTGCATACCACCTTGAGCTGCTGCACTATGAGATCTTTTTACAGGAACTAAACTTAGAACTGTTGTACTAAGTCCTTTTTGAGCAGCTGCAACTGCTGAACGTAATCCAGCTAAACCACCACCAATTACTAGTGCATCACAATATTTAATTTTCATAATTTAGCCTTTATTTCTTTGATATTTCAATTGATATGTTATTTTTAGGAGTATATTTTATACCTGGTTGTGAACCATTTTCTATTCCAATTTTTACATATGCAAGAAGTGTGATAAATCCAAGTACTAGAAAGAATGCACTTAATGCTTTTTTTGTGTTATAAAGTTTTTTTCTTGTCTCTTTTGGATTTTCTCCATCAAACCAACCCCATTTCATAGCTGCACGGTAAAGTCCAACTGAACCATGAATTTCTACACAGATTAATAAAATCGCATATAAAAGCCACATATTTTCACTTACAACTCTTTGTGCACTTGCATAGGGACCTATATTTTCTGGTTGAGTGAACATAATATATAGGTGAATAGATGCAGCAAAAATCATAATTAATCCGCTAATCCATTGAAACATCCACATTGATGTATCTTTATGATTCATCATCTTTGCATGCTCTTTTACTTTTATATATGTTTTATAAGAAGTTGGGAATTTTCTAATTCCTAAAAGGGCGTGAATTATAAATATAAAAGAGATAATAGCAACAAATATACTTACAATAATAGGTAGTCCACCTTCAAATATAAAATCGAGTTCAAAAAGTTTTGTAACTTTGTACATCACATCTTTGCCAAGTAAAATTGTAGAAACAAAGAACATATGTCCCATCATAAACAGAGCCAGAACAACACCAGTAGCTGTGAGAAGTTTGTCATATTTAGCAGGAGTCTGACTTTTCTTCCCTTCTATAGTTAAGCCAGTATAGGCTTCTATTATTTTTTCCATGTTTTCCTCCATGATTAAATTTTGTGGAGGAATTTTATATTCTGAAAATGACCTAAAAGTGATATTTAGAAAAAATTAGAAAAATTAAGAAAGTGATAAAAATAAAGAGAAATTAATTCTCTTTATTTTTCTTTGAAGTATCTATTAGTTTCTTCTGAAACTATTTTAGAAAGTATTAATAATGCTATTAAGTTTGGAATTGCCATTAGTCCGTTTGCAAGGTCTGAAAAATTCCATACCAGTTTTAGTTCCATCATTGCACCAATCATAACAAAACTTACAAAAACAACTCTATATATTTTTATTGATTTTTCACCAAAAATATATTCAAAAGCTTTTTCTCCATAATATGACCAACCCAGAATAGTTGAATAACCAAAAAGAATAGTTGCAACTACAACTACAATTGCTCCGTAATCTCCTAAGAAGAATTCAAAACTTTTTAGTGTCAATTCTCCTGCACTTCCTCCTGTTGTCCAAATTGGTGCCATAAGAATAATAAGTGCTGTCATTGTACAAACTACAAGTGTATCAATAAAAGTCTGTGTCATTGATACTAAGGCTTGTTTAACTGGGTCATTTGTTTTTGCCGCAGCTGCTGCAATTGGTGCAGATCCAAGCCCAGATTCATTTGAAAACACACCTCTTGCAATACCATATCTAATTGCAGCTGCAACTGCTGCACCTGCAAATCCACCACCTGCTGCTATTGGATTAAATGCATGGTAAAAAATTAATCCAAAGGCATCTGAAATTTTATCTGCGTTTGTAGCTAGAATAATAATTGCAGTTGTTAAATATACAAAAATCATAAATGGAATTAAAAAAGAAGTTGTTTTTCCAATTGATTTAATTCCACCTAATATTACAAATGAGGTAATAGTAAGTAAAACTATACCTGTAATCCAAGTAGGAGTTGCAAATTGTGAAGATAGAGCATTTGCTACTGCATTTGATTGTGTCATATTTCCAATACCAAATGATGCTAATACTGTAAATAAAGCAAAGGCAAAACCAAGTTTTGGCATATTTGCACCTTTTGCTAAATAGTACATTGGTCCACCTTTAAAACCATTTGTACCTTCTTCTCTATATTTTACTGCTAAGATTGCTTCTGAGTATTTTGTTGCCATTCCCACAAGTCCTGTTATCCACATCCAGAATACTGCACCAGGTCCCCCAAAAGTAATAGCTGTTGCTACTCCAACAATATTTCCTATTCCTACTGTTGCTGCAAGTGCTGTCATAAGAGCTTGAAAATGAGTAATATCACCTTTTGCATTTTCTTCTTTTACAAAAATTAATTTAAATGCATGGCCTAAAGCCCAAAATTGCATACCTTTTAATCTGATTGTTAAATATAAACCTGTACCAACTAGTAATATTAACATTGGTACTCCCCATACAAATCCTGAGGCTGATGAAATAAAATTATTTAATATTTCCATAGAAATCCTTTATTTAAAACCAAGTATAATAACTTAAGTTTAGTTAAAAATTTATGAATAGTTATTCATATAAAGTTTTTATTTATATAGAATATAGTTTAATACGATAAAAATTACTAAAGGAAAATAATTATCTTTTAATTATAAGCTTAATTAATAAAACTAAATTAAATTAATTAACCTTATACTTAATAATATTTGAGTATTATTATGCCCTTATATTAAATAAGAGCATAAATTTAATTATATTTTTATTTGGTATAAACACAAAAAGGATTACATATGTTGGACTTGGCAATTATTGGTGGTGGACCTGCAGGACTTACAGCAGGATTATATGCGACTAGAGGTGGATTAAAAAACGTAACTATGTTTGAAATGGGAATGCCTGGTGGGCAGATTACAGGAAGTAGTGAGATAGAGAACTATCCTGGACAATCTGGACTTATGACTGGTATGGAATTAATGGAAAACTGGCCTAAACAGTGTCAACAATTTGGTTTAAAGCATGAAATGAATCAAGTATCACAAGTTACTAAAGAAGGTGATATTTTTACTTTAACTTTAATTGATGGTACAAAACAAGAAGCAAAATCTGTTTTATTAGCAACTGGTTCAGTTCCAAGACGAGCTGGTTTTGAAGGTGAAGATAAGTTTTTTGGAAGAGGAATTTCTACTTGTGCAACTTGTGATGGTTTTTTCTATAAAGGAAAAGAAGTAGCACTTATTGGTGGTGGTGATTCAGCTTTAGAAGAAGCAGTATATTTAGCTAAGTTATGTTCAAAAGTATATTTAGTACATAGAAGAGATACATATAGAGCAGCTCCAAGTACAATAGAGCATATGAAAGCTTGTGAAAATATTGAAGAAGTAACAAATGTAACTGTAGAAGAAGTTTATGGTGACAATATGGGTGTTACTGGACTTAAAGTAAAAGAAAAAGAATCTGGAGATATTAGAGACTTACCTGTTCCTGGTGTTTTTGTATTTGTTGGACGGGATGTATTAAGTGATTCTTTAAAACAAGAAGATGGGTCATACCTTTGTGATGTAAATGAGCAAACAGAAGTAATTGTAGATTTAAAAATGAGAACAAATGTTCCAGGATTATATGCCGCAGGTGATGTGAGAATTGATGCAGCAAAACAAGTTGTATGTGCAGCAGCAGATGGTGCAACAGCAGCAGTGGATATTATTGAGTATTTAGGATAAAAGATGGTAAATGTAGGAATTGTAGGTAGTACAGGTAGAGTAGGGTCTTTATTAATTGATGACTTAGGGTTAGATGAAGAAGCAAAATTAAGTGCATGTCATGTGTTTGATGAGTTAAAAAAACCTGTTCCTGAAGGAACAGTTATAACAAATGATATGAAAACCTTATTAGAGGTTTCTGATGTTATTATTGATTTTAGTGCACCTGTTGCAACTGAAGCACTTCTTACAGAGATTGTTGAAAATGGTGGTACAAAACCCTTAGTTATAGCAACTACTGGATTTAGTAAACATCAGCAAAATTTACTTTTAGAAGCTAGTAAAAAAGTACCTGTACTTTATGCAACTAATATGAGTTTAGGTGTTGCAGTTTTAAATAAGCTTGTTTCTCTTGCTTCAAAAGCATTAAAAGAGTTTGATTGTGAAATTGTTGAGCAACATCATAGATATAAAGTTGATTCACCTTCTGGTACAGCTCTTACACTTGCAGAACATGCAGCAAAAGCTAGAGATTTAGATTTAGATGCAGTTAGAATTTCTGGGCGTGATGGTGAAATTGGTGCAAGAACTAAAGATGAAATTGGTGTTATGTCTTTAAGAGGTGGTGATATTGTAGGTCGTCATACTGTTGGATTATATAATGATGGTGAATTTATAGAATTACATCATACTGCAACAGCTAGAAATACTTTTTCTAGAGGTGCTATTAAAGCAGCTAAATGGTTGGTTAATCAAGAAGCTGGTTTATATTCAATCAATGACTGTCTTGGTCTGTAACAAAGAAAAATAAATAATTATGGAAAATAAAAAGACATTTACACTTTCACTTTTTGTTTTTTTAAAGGTTAAATAAATGTGTGCAATAGTTGGTATTTACGGTAATGAAAACGCTGCAAGATTAGCATCTTTAGCTCTATTCTCAATGCAACATAGAGGACAAGAAGCAACTGGAATCTCTTCATCATGTGAAGGTAAAATTTTTACTAAAAAAGATAGAGGCTTAGTATCTGAAGTATTTACAGATGAAGCATTGAACTATTTAAAAGGTAATATGGCTATTGGTCATAATAGATACTCAACTGCGGGTGGAGATTCTATATTAGATGCACAGCCAGTATTTGCAAAGTATAAGCTTGGTGAAATTTCTATTGTACATAATGGAAATTTAATTAATAAAAAAGAAGTTAGAAATGATTTAATTGATAAAGGTGCTATTTTCCAAACAGGAATGGATACTGAAAATTTAATTCATTTAATTGCAAAGAATACGAAAGATAGATTAAGAGATAGAATTAAAGAAGCTTTAGATAGAACTATTGGAGCTTACTGTTTTATTATCCAATCTAGAAATAAGCAATTTGTTATTAGAGATAGATATGGGATTAGACCTTTATCATTAGGGAAAATTAAATCAGGTGGTTATATTGTAGCAAGTGAAACTTGTGCTTTTGAACTAGTTGATGCAGAGTTTATAAGAGATGTAAAACCAGGTGAGATGTTGATTTTTAGCGAAGGACATGAAGAACCTGAATCAATTCAATTATTTGAACCTGATTTTAGACCATGTGCTTTTGAATATGTATATTTTGCGCGTCCTGACTCTTTTGTAGATGGAAAGACTGTTTATGAAACAAGAGAAAATATGGGAAAAACTTTAGCTAAAAATGACTCTACAAGTTCTACTAAATATGATATGGTTGTTCCTGTTCCAGATTCAGGAGTTCCTGCTGCTCTTGGTTATGCAGCACAGAGTGGAATACCTTTTAAATATGGAATTATTAGAAACCACTACGTAGGAAGAACTTTCATTGAGCCTACTCAAGAGATGAGAAGTATGAAAGTTAAGATGAAACTTTCTCCAATGAGATCTCTGATTGAAGGAAAATCTTTACTTGTTATTGATGATTCAATTGTAAGAGGTACTACTTCTAAAAGAATAGTTAGAATGTTAAAAGATGCTGGCGCGAAAGAGGTTCATTTTAGAGTTGCAAGTCCAGAAATTAAGTTTCCTTGTTATTATGGAATAGATACTCCAAATAAAGAAGAATTAATTTCAAATAATATGTCTAAAGATGAAGTATGTAAATATATTGAAGCAGATAGTTTAGAATATTTATCTATAGAAGATTTAAAGAACTCTATTGGAAACGATAGAAATTATGCATTAGAGAGTTTCAACGGTGACTATTTCGTTAAAAAGTAAAGATATATTGAAAAATAATCTAAAAGAAGTACTTACTATTGGTAGGTACTTCAGACGTGAGTTTGGAGAAACAGTATATAAGGTTCCAATTTCTATTGGAGGATTTACCTGTCCTAATATTGATGGAACAGTTGCAAAAGGTGGATGTACTTTTTGTGAGAATGATTCTTTTTCACCAAATTTACAAGAAAAAAAGCCTTCTTTTAAATTAAATCCAAGAGTTGAAGAAAATCCTTTTTTAGATAAACAACTTCAACAACTTCAAATGCAATTTGATGCAACAAAACAAAGACTTGAAAATAAATTTGAAGCAAAAAAATTTATAGTATATTTTCAATCTTTTACAAATACTTACGCACCTCTTGCAACTTTAAAAGCTTTATATAAAAAAGCACTTAGCTTTGATAATGTAATTGGTCTTTCAATTGGTACAAGAACTGATTGTATGACAGATGAAATTTTAGATTTTCTAGAAGAGTTATCAAAAGATAAAGAGATATGGGTTGAGTATGGAATTCAATCTTTTTATGATGAAACTTTAGAAAAAATAAATCGTGGTGATGATGCTTCTAATATGAGAACATGGATTACTAAAACAAAGCAGAGAAACCTAAAAGTTTGTGGACATTTGATTTATGGACTTCCTGATGAAGATCAAGAGATGATGCTAGAAACATTTAATCAAACTATAGATTTAAATGTTGACTCAATTAAGTTTCATCCTTTATATGTTGTTAAAAATACATTGTTAACAAAAGATTTCAAACAGGGACGATTTACTCCTATTTCTGAAGAGTTATATATTGATACGGTTGTAAAATCAATTAAAAATCTTCCTGATAATGTATCTGTTCAAAGAGTAACAGCAGGAATTGATGATAGTACACTATTATCACCTAACTGGTGTCGAAATAAACATCAACAAATTCAAAATATTAAAAAAGCTTTGATAAAAGAAGGTTTAAAATACTAAAAGATATTTAGTATTAAAATAGATACTAGGAAAACCCTAGTATTATTTTATTTTTAGTAAATAGTCAACTACATTCTCTATAAATGCATCATGTTTTCTATCTTTTCTATATGCAATATATAGTTTTCTTGTCATTTTATGATTACCAATTCTAGATTCATATAGTGCATCAGCTTTTAGTAGTGACTCAATAGCATTTCTAGATACAATTGATACTGTTGGTGTTTCATTCTTATCTGAGTGTAAAACTGTTTGTACAATCGTTGTTGCACTTGTTACTTCAGATGTTACATCAAATGTATCACAATCTGGATAATTTGCTTTTTCTAATGATTCTTTAAATATTAGTCTTGTATTTGAATCAGGATTTCTACATACCCATTTGTAAGATAATAAATCAGCAGCTTTTGCTTTTGCTGGAAGTTTTTGGTTTGAGAATATTACGATTTCATCATCCATCCATTCTCTATAAATAATATCATCATCTGGAATATAATTTTCAACTAAAGCCATATCTATTTTTTTATCAAGTAAATCTTCAATTGCTTTATGTGAAACAGAAACATTAATTGATACATCGTTATTGATATTTTCTTTTAGGTTATTTAAAAATCTTGGTAAAATATAATTACCAATAATAAATGATGCACCAAATACAAAAGTAACATCTTTATTCATTATTTTTAATACTTCTTTTTCTGCATTGTTTACACATCTTTCTATTTTTTGTGCAATTGCATATAACATTTGACCTTCTTTTGTAAGTCTAATTCCATTCTTCTTTCTATCAACGACTTGGACATCTAAATAGTCTTCAATAAATTTCATCTGTTGTGTAACAGCTGGCTGAGAAATACCAAGTTTTGCAGAAGCTTTGGAAAAGGATTTTTCTCTTACTACTGTTAAAAAAGTCTCTAGTTTTGCAAAATCTGTTAACATCATTGTTACCTTTAATTAAATCTAATGATTATAATAACATTTGTTTATAAATAGAATTATTAAGAAGCTTAATTAATTTATACAAATTATGATATAATTTATATTTATTGGAGAAGAAATGTCAGAAAACTTTTTATCATCGTTGAATGAATCTCAACAAAATGCGGCAAAGCACATAGATGGTTCTTTGTTGATATTAGCTGGTGCTGGTTCTGGTAAAACTAAAACAATTACTACTAGATTAGCTTATCTTATTTCGATTGGGATAGATCCAAGTTCAATTTTAACGCTAACTTTTACAAATAAAGCTGCAACAGAAATGAGAGAACGTGCTTATTCATTGATTGACTCATCTGCAATAAATACTCCACCTTTACTATGTACATTTCATAAATTTGGATTACTTTTTCTTAAGTTTCATATGAGTGAATTAGGAAGAAAAAACAACTTTATAATTATAGATAATGATGACAAAAAAAGAATTTTAAAGTCAATAGATAAAGAGATTACAACTTCAATTTTAGTTAGTGAAATTTCAAAATATAAAAATACTCTTTTAACACCAACTGAAGCAAAATTAGCTGCACAATTAAAACTTTATCAACAAATAGCAGATGTTTATGAAAAATATGAAGCGTATTTATTAAAAAACAACTTAGTAGATTTTGATGATTTACTACTTTTACCATTTAGAATTTTAGAAAAGAATGAATCTTTAGCAAAAGAGACTAGTCAAAGATATCAATATGTAATGGTAGATGAGTATCAAGATACAAATGAACTTCAATATAAGTTATTAAGACTTTTATGTACAACTCACAATAATCTTTGTGTTGTAGGTGATGATGACCAATCTATTTATGGTTGGCGTGGAGCTACGATTAAAAATATATTAAATTTTACTGAGCATTTTGAAAATACTACAGTTGTAAAACTTGAAGAAAATTATAGATCAACAGATACGATACTAGAACATGCAAATCAATTAATTGAACATAATCGAGATAGGTTAGGGAAAAAATTAGTTGGAACTAGAGCTAAAGGTGATAGTATAAAAGTTTATGAATCACATGATGAAAATGAAGAAACAAGAAAAATTATAGATGATATTACAAAACTAGTTGCAACAGGTGTAAGTGGGAGAGATATTGCAGTATTATTTAGAGTTAATGCACTTTCAAGGTCATTAGAAGAAGGTTTTAATAGAGCTGGAATAAACTATAGACTTGTTGGTGGAATGAAGTTCTACGAAAGAGCAGAGATTAAAGATTTAATTGCATATTTTAGAATATTAACTAATACTACTGATAACTTTTCATTAAAAAGAATTATAAATAAACCAAAAAGAGGAATTGGTAAAACTACTATAGATAAGCTTGATGCAAAATCTGTAGAACTTAAAAAACCAATTTTTACAATACTAGAAGAATTTAATGCAGAAGAACTTGCTGCTATTGTAGGAAAAAAGAACTCAAGAACCTTAAAAGTATTTATGGCTTCAGTGATGGATTTAAGAGATGCTTTAGAAGAATCAAAAATGAGATTTTTAGATTCATTTGAAGATACTTTTGATTATAGAGCCTCATTTGACAATGTTCCTGATGGATTTGATAGACAAGCAAATATTGATGAATTTTATGGATATATTAGAGACTATTTTATTCAAAATCCACATTTAAGTTTGGAAGATTTTTTAAATGAAATTGCTTTAGAATCAGAAAAAGGTGAATTAACAGAACAAGCTATTTCTATGATGAGTATTCACTCTTCAAAAGGTCTGGAATATAAACATCTATTTATTATTGGACTTGAAGAAGGTTTTTTCCCAATTATTGGAGATGGTAGTGATATTGAAGAAGAAAGAAGACTTGGATATGTAGCTATTACTAGAGCTATGGATAATCTTACTTTATCTTTTGTTCATTCTAGATTTTATAAAGGTAAAAGAGCTACACTTTTAAAAAGTAGATTTTTAAGTGAATCTGGTCTTATTAAAGGTAGTTTAACTATTGAAAAACACTCTTGCTTTAAAAAAGGTGATTTGGTAAAACATAAAATCTTTGGAATGGGACGAGTTCAAAAAGCTGGTAAAGCTGGTAAAGATTTTAAACTTACTATTAATTTTGGTGGAACAAGAAGAGATATTCTTTCAAGTTTTGTTGAAAAAATGTAATTAGGGATCAATGCAAAAAAAATTATATAATAAAGAGCCTCTAAATAAATTGCTTGTTGTAAATAAGCCGATGTTTAGGAGTTCAAACTCATATTTAAATCAAATAAAAAGAAAATATAAGAATAAAAAAGCAGGTTTTTCGGGAACTTTAGATCCTTTTGCTTGTGGATGTTTAATTGTTGCATTTGGGCAGTATTCAAAGCTATTTAAATATCTTAAAAAAACTCCAAAAACTTATAGAGCAGTTATTTGGCTAGGAGCCACATCTGAATCTTTTGATATTGAAAATATGATTGATATAAAAGATGAAAAAAAAATAGATGAAGTATTATTAAAAAAAGAGATAAAAAGTTTAATAGGAGAGATAGAATATACACCTCCTAAATTCTCTGCAAAAAAAATAGATGGAAAAAGAGCCTATGACCTTGCCCGTGCAGGAGAAGAGTTTGAAATGAAAAAATCAATTATGAATATAGTTGATACAAAGTTTATTTCATACTCTCATCCTTTTATTACTTTTGAAGCAACAGTTAGTGAAGGCTCATATATAAGAAGCTTAGCTCAAATATTACTTGAAAGAATAAATAGAGTAGGTACCTTATCTTATTTAAATAGATTAAACGAGGGTGAATTTTTTTATGAAAATGAAAAAGATTTAAATCCTTTAAAATATTTAGATTTAAAAGAAAACAATTATTTGGGAACTAAAGAGTGGTTAAATGATGGAAAAAAAATCAATATTGATTTTTTAGAAACAAAAGAAGATGGTAATTATCTAATAAAATTTGATGATTTTTTTAGTATAATTCAAATTGAAAATGAAGAAGTAAAATATCTTCTTAATAAGGTTCTATTAAATTGATAAAAAAATCATATGCTAAAGTAAACATCTTTTTAAAAATAGCAGGGAAGAGAAACAACTATCATGAGTTAGTTTCAAGATTTGTTAGAGTCCATTCTTTATATGATGAAATTAGTTTTGTAGAAGAATATTGTGAAAAATTTACTTTAATTGGTGACTTTGGATGTGATATAAAAAAGAACACTATATATAATGTATATGAACAATTAAAAAATATATCACCAAAAGTAGAAGAATATTTTAAAAATCACTCTGTAAAAGTTGATAAAAATATTCCTGAATTTGCAGGTTTAGGTGGAGGTAGTTCAAATTGTGCAACCTTTATGTTAATGGTTAATGATGTATGTAATTTGAATTTATCAAAAAATGAACTTGTAAAAATTGGTCTTACTATTGGTGCAGATGTGCCTTTTTTTATATATGAATATGATAGTGCAAATGTAACTGGTATTGGTGAAATAGTAGAAAAGTTTGATGAAGAGATTTTAAATATTGAAGTCATTACTCCTAAAATAGAGTGTAATACTGGTCAAATATTTAATAAATTTAGAGAATTATTTTATAAAGAAATTTCTAAAAAAGATAAAATCAAACTATTAAACTTAAAATCAAAGGAAATATTGGCAATTTTAAGTACTAAAGAAGCAAATGATTTATTTGAACCTGCAGTTGCCATATATCCAGAATTAAGTGAATATAATAAAAATGAGTGGCATTTTAGTGGTAGTGGTAGTTCATTTTTTAAGGTAAGTAATGAGTAAAAAAGAGATAAGTAAAAATCAGGTTTTTAAAAATAAAAAAGTCTTCCATGATTATATAATATTAGATACGTACGAAGCTGGAATTGTGCTTGAAGGTAGTGAAGTAAAAGCAGTACGTGATGGTAGAGTTAATTTAAAAGATTCCCATGTGAGAATTATAAAAAATGAAATATTTGTTTTAAATATGCATATTACTCATTTAAGTACAGCACATAGTACATATAGGCCAGATGAAAGAAGAGATAGAAAACTTTTATTAAATAGAAAAGAAATAGAAAAATTATTTACTAAAGTTACAAAAGATGGTATAACATTAGTACCAATTAAAATGTATTTTAATTCAAAAAATATTTTAAAAATGCAAATTGCAACAGCTCAAGGGAAAAAACTCCATGATAAAAGAGAAGACCTTAAAAAAAGGACTATGAAAAGGGAGACTGAGCAAGCTCTTAAGAACTATAAATAGCATAAGCTTATCTTATAGAACTTGTATATGTAACAAATAGTTACATAAAACTAACTTTAAACTAATCTTAAAAAATTAAAGTTGTTATATTAATTAAAAAAAACTGTTAATTTTTTGTTAATTTTAAGCTTTCCTTAGCTATGATAACCCTGATAAGTGACAAAAAAGTGACTTAAAAAAATTAGTAGGAGGAGATTGATGCAAAACGGTGCACAAATCGAGTATGATTACTCAATTGCAAAAGCGTTTACATTTGCAACAATTCTGTTTGGTATCATTGGTATGACAATTGGTGTCGTACTGGCGTTTCAATTAGCATTTCCTGAGTTAAATAACTTAGCAGGGGAATATGGTACATTCAGTAGATTAAGACCTTTACACACAAATGGTGTTGCGTTTGGTTTTACTCTAAGTGGTATTTTTGCGTGTTGGTATTACATTGCGCAAAGAGTATTAAAAGTTTCTCTAAAAGAGTCTCCATTTTTAATGGGTGTAGCTAAGCTACATTTTTTACTTTATTTCATTACTATTCTTTTAGCTGTTGTAACTCTATTCATGGGTATTACAACTTCAAAAGAGTATGCTGAATTAGAGTGGCCAATAGACATTTTAGTAGTAGTATGGTGGGTATTATGGGGTATCTCTGTTTTCGGTTTAATCGGAATTAGAAGAGAGAGAACATTATATATTTCAATTTGGTATTTTATAGCATGTTTTATTGCTGTTGCAATGTTATACTTATTTAATAACATGGAAGTTCCAACAATGTTATATTCTGGTTATGGTTCATGGATTCACTCTGTTTCTATGTATGCTGGAACAAATGATGCATTAGTACAATGGTGGTATGGACACAACGCAGTTGGTTTCGTATTTACTGTTCCTATTATTGCTATGATTTATTACTTTTTACCAAAAGAGTCTGGACAAAACGTATACTCATATAAGTTATCTATTTTAGCTTTCTGGGGATTATTGTTTGTTTATTTATGGGCTGGTGGACACCACCTTATTTATTCAACTGTTCCAGATTGGATGCAAACTATGGGTTCTGTAATGTCAGTTGTATTAATTTTACCATCATGGGGATCAGCAATTAATATGCTTTTAACTATGAAAGGTGAGTGGCAACAACTACAAACAAATACACTAATTAAGTTTATGGTATTAGCTTCAACATTCTATATGTTATCAACAATTGAGGGACCAATTCAGTCAATCAAATCTGTTAATGCTATTGCTCACTTTACTGATTGGATTCCAGGTCACGTTCACGATGGTGTTCTTGGTTGGGTTGTATTTATGATTATGGCTGCGTTATTCCATATGGCACCAAGAATGTATGGAAGAGAAATTTACTCTAAGTCGTTAATGGATACTCAATTCTGGTTACAAACAACTGGTATTGTATTATACTTTACGTCTATGTGGATTGCAGGTATTACTCAAGGTATGATGTGGAGAGCTTATGACGAGTATGGTTCATTAGTTTACTCTTTCATTGATACTGTTACAGTATTACAACCATATTATACAATTAGAGCTGTTGGTGGGTTAATGTACCTAATCGGATTCTTTATGTTCGCTTGGAACATGTACAAAACTGCAACTGCAGGTAGAGTACTTGATAAAGAACCAACAAATGCTACTCCAGTAGCTGCGTAAGAAGGAGGGTAATTATGTTTCATTGGTTTGAACAAAGACCGTTTTTCTTTGCGGTATTAGTATTTATTTTTGTTGCATTTGCAGGTATTATTGAAGTAATTCCTGATTTTGCAAAACAATCAAGACCTACAGTTGGCACTAAACCTTATTCTGTATTAGAGTTAGCGGGTAGACATGTTTATATTAAAGATTCTTGTAATGCTTGTCATTCACAATTAATTAGACCATTTAAATCAGAAACTGATAGATATGGTATGTATTCATTATCTGGTGAGTATGCTTATGATAGACCATTTTTATGGGGATCAAAAAGAACAGGTCCAGATTTATGGAGAGTTGGTAACTATAGAACTACAGATTGGCATGAGAATCATATGATGGATCCAGCTTCAGTTGTTCCTGGTACAGTTATGCCAGCATATCCTCATCAGTTTACAAATATTGCTGATTTAGATACTGCATATGCAGAAGCATATACAGTTAAAAATGTATTCAATACTCCATATGATGTAGATATTGATGGAGATGGTAAAATTGATGTTGAATTAGGTGAATATGAATCTGCTATTGCAAAAGCAAAAGCTGATGCAAAAGCTATTGCAGCTGATATGAAAAATCAAGCTGTAAAAGATGCCGTTGCAAACGGTCAAGTTCCTGAAATAGTTGCATTAATTGCATATTTAAATTCTTTAAAATAAGAGGTTAAAATGGATCATGAAACTCTAGTAACGATACAAGGTTATGCAAAGTTTTTCTTAATCTTAGTCGTATTTGTTGTGTTTTATTCTTATGCTTTTTCTATTTATAAAAGAGATAAAAAAGGTGAAAGAGATTTTGAAAAATATTCAAGTTTAGTACATGATGATACAATAGAGTCTGATCCTCTCGAAAATAGAAAAGAAGAAACAGAAAATAAAGAGAAGGAGAAATAGTATGAAATCTATGGTTATAGGTGGAATTATTCTTATCGTCGCTTTAATGGCAGGAACTTACTTTGTAGCAGGTGATGCTTTTGATACAGACGATTATATTAATAGTTTAACAATGCTTGGAGCATTGGCAATTATTGTTATTACAGTATTTGTTTCGTTAAAATATATTAATCAAATGAAAAATGATACAGCTAGTGGTGAATTAGCTGAAGAAAGATGGGATGGAATTGGTGAGTATAAGAATGCTATTCCTACAGGTTGGGGATTAGCTTTTATTGGAACACTAGTTTGGTTAATGTGGTACTGGACTGTTGGTTATCCAACAAACGGTTTCTCTCAAATTGGACAATACAATGAAGAGGTAAATGAGTATAATAACAAATTTGCTTCAAAATGGGAAAACCCAAGTAATGATACTTTAGTTGCAATGGGTGAATCTACATTCTTAGTACAATGTTCACCTTGTCATGGTGTTGATGGTGAAGGTATTGAAGGAAAAGCACAAGATTTAACAAAAAGAATCTTAAAATCTTCAGTAGAACATGTAATTAAAAATGGTGCAAACAATTATAAAACTGCATATCCAGGTGGTATGCCTCCTATGATGTTAACAGAAGCTGCTGATATTGAAGCTGTTTCAACATATGTTGCAGGTGGATTTAAAGGTGAACAACCAGCATCATATGGTGTATGTGCAGGATGTCATGGAGCAGATGGAAAAGGTATTGCATTTGTTGGTCCTAACATTAAAGAATATGATGATGCAGTAATTACATCAGTTTTAACTGATGGTAAAAAAGCTGATATTGGTATAATGCCAAGTTTCAAAGGTAGATTAAATGCTACTCAAGAAAAAGCTATTGCAGCTTATATTAGAAGTATAGGAGAGTAAGATGGCTGGAAATTCACAAATGAATGAAAATGAAAGAGGACTATTTTCTCTTCTTCATGGGATTACAGGTATGTTAATTGCTACAGTTTTACTATTAGCAATACTAGCTGTTTTAGTTTTTAATGCAGTTGTTGTGCAACAAAATGAAGCACAAAACTATTATAAAATTAATCAAGACTTGAATGCTCTAAAATTCAATAGTACTGAAAATGGTCAGCATTATGAATTAGTTGGAAAACCACAATAAGGATAAATTATGGATAAGATTATTGGACTTTTATTATTAGTTTCTGCAGCTTTATCTGCATATTTATCTTTCTTTGATTCAGCAAGAGTATATGTAGGTTAATGGTTAGCTTTAACTTTCTTAAGGTAGCAGTGTTTTCACTGCTACTTTTATTATCTTCAACTTTATATGCAAGTAACTTTGTTCTAAGCGATGATGGACTTATTGATAAACGAGCAATTACTAAAATCCAAGAAATTGGAAGTGAGTCTCAATCAAAACTTGGTGTAAATATTTATGTATATGCAAAACAATCTTTGGGTTTAAAACAAAATATATCTACAAAAGATAAAATTAAATATATTAAAGAATATGAAGGGCAAATTACTAACTCATTAGTTAAGCCTTATGTTTTACTGTCAATGGCAGTAGAAGATACTCATGTAAATTTAATTGTATCTTCAAAATTAAAAGAAGTTATAGACAAAAATGAAATATTAAATGATTATGTTGTACCATTACTTGCTTCAAAAGATAAAAATACAACTTTTGCAAAAGCAAGTGCTGCTATATTAAATGGATATGCGGCAATTGCAGATACTATTGCAGATTCTAAAAATATAGAATTAAAAAGTAGTATTGGTAATTCTGGGAAAGTTGCAGGAACTGTTTGGAGAGTATTGATGTATACTCTAATAGTAGTAGGATTATTACTCTATACATTTGCAGTTTTAAGAAGAAAAAAATAGGACTAAAACTTGATGAAAAGAAATTATTGGCCACTTTTATTTATTAGTATATTTAGCTTTACTTTAGGAATGATTATTTGGACAATTATGTCAGCAATAAAAGTGCCTGTTCATGAAGATGAAGCATTTTTAAAATCTTATCATGATTTGGATAGAGATTTTAATGATGTTGTGTTATCAAATGCAAAATTTTTAGAAAAATATGATTTTAAAATTTTAATAAATAAAAAAGAATTTGGCTTGATAATAAGTGATATCTTTTTATCTCAAAGAGCTATTGAAGAAAAATCAGAAAACAAAAATGTTTTTAATAACGGTAAGAATAATATTGTAATTTCAGTAAAAGATAAAAATGGTATAGAACAAAAAGATATAGAAATATCTTTAAGAGTATCTAGACCAACAAATCATAATAACACAATGGATTTTACAAATAAGGAATTTGAATTTATAGATAATAAATTTAATATTGAGGTTGAACTGCCTTTAAAAGGAAATTGGAATATCACTGGTAATTTTAAAATAGCTAATGATACGGGATATCTTTTTATAAAATCAAATGCAATCTAGATCTAAACTTCTAGTTTTCCCAACTTCTAGAGTAATTAGAGAATATATTAATTCTCAAAAAGAGAATAATACTCTATTACCTACAATTTTAACTATTGATGAATTTTTTAAAAAATCTTTAAATCTTGGAAATCGTAAATATATTGATGAAGAAGAACGGTTTTTATATTTAGTTGAAGCAGTTAGTAATTTAAATCTTTCAAAATTAGGAATATCAACAAACTTTTTACAGTTTATAAAGCAAAGTGATTATATTTATAGATTTTTTTTAGAACTTGCTAGTGAAAATGTAGATATAAATTCAATATCTAATGAAGATACTTATGGATACTATAGTGAACATTTAGATATTTTAAAAATTATTCAAAAAAGTTATCTTGAGATATTAGAAAAGAATAACGCAATTGATAAAATTAATATAGAAAAGCATTATAAAATAAATTATGATTTTGTAAAAAGATACTCAAGAATAGAAATTGATTTTGAAGGATATTTTACTTCTTTTGAATTTAATTTGATAAAAGAGATTGCAAGAGAATCAAAAGTAGAAATTAATTTTATATATAATAAATACAATAAAAAATCTATAGAAAAATTTATTAATCTAGGATTTGATTTAAAATTAGAACATGAATATAAAATTGATTTTTCAAATAAAGAAATTATAAGTGAAGAAGAAATAAGAAAAAAAACTGTTGAAATTGATATAAAAGGTTTTTCTTCTAGAATTAATCAAATAGCATTTATCAAAAAATCTGTTTCGGATTTAGTAAATAGTGGTATAGAAGCATCTAAGATAGCTCTTATCTTGCCAGAAGAGAGTTTTGCTAGCAGGATATCTCTTTTTGACAAAGAACGTTATTTTAACTATGCTATGGGCTTAAATATATATACATCAAATTTATATAAAGTTATTGATGCAATATATTTATATATAAATGAAAAAGATATAAAAAATACAAAAAATATTGAATTTTTAAAATTAGATAAGAATGTAATAGTTCAGATTTTTGAAAATCATTGGAATAGAAATCTAACATCAGAAAATTTCAATAAAATTATGGATTATTTTTTACTGTTTGAAAATGATGAAGAATTAATTGAAAAATTTAAAGAATTAGTATTTAAGCTTGAAAGGTTATTTTTTTCATCTAGTGAAAGAATCACTTTAAAAGATGCATATAAAATATTACATCAAAAAGTATCTAAAATATCGTTAGATGATGTTAATTCTGGAAAAATAACTGTAATGGGACTTTTAGAAAGTCGTAAACTAGTTTTTGATGCTGTAATTATATGTGATTTCAATGAAAATTATATACCAAAAAGAAGTGTAAAAGACAAATTTTTATCTTCAAATATTAAATCTAAAGTGAATCTTCCTACAAAAGTAGATAGGGAGAATTTACAAAAATATTATTATGAAAGGTTAATTAGCAATACTAGTAAGGTATTTATATCTTATGTTAAAAATGATAATGAACAAATATCAAGATTTGCAAATACTCTTTTTGATATAAATATTAATGAAAAACTTTTTGATAATTCATACAAACATATTTTATATTCAAATAAAACTATAAAACATTTTGTAGAAGAAGTTATTTTGGATATTGATTTGTCAAAATTAACTTGGAGTGCGAGTTCATTAAAAGAATATTTAGAATGTAAAAGAAAATATTATCTAAACCATATTCTTAAGATAAAAGAACATGATATTTCAATTAAACCAAAAGGGTATGAATTAGGTAATATAATTCATAATTCTTTGGAAGTATATTATAAACAAGGTACTCATACTTACGAAAAGTTATTAGGAATTATAAATGATATGAGTAAAGAAAAAGTTTCAAATAACTCTTTTTTAAATCTAGATTTAGAAATATGGAAAAAAAAATTAGTTGAATTTGTTAAAAAAGAAGAGAAAAGATTTGAAGATAACTTAAAAATCATTAGTCTAGAAGAGCCTTTTTTAATAGAATATGAAGATATTAAACTACGTGGTACTATTGATAGGGTCGATTTACTTGGCGAAACTTATATTGTACTTGATTATAAAACTTCAAGTAATTTAAAATTAGATACTATTAGAACTTATGAAAAAGCAATTGATTTTCAATTAGAGTTTTATTATTTAGCTATTGAAAATTTATATAAAACTACAAATATTAAAACTTATTATTATGATTTATATAATATGAAATTACAAGAAGAAGTAGTATTAGAAGAAAAACTTGAATCTTTAAGAGAAATTTTTAATAATCTAAATACTAAAAGTGTAAACTTTTTAAAATGTGATAATAATCAAATATGTCAATATTGTACTTATAAAGTTTTGTGTAATAGAGACTAAATAAATTTAGATATAAAAAAAGGCTAGAGTAAAACTCTAACCTTTTTTATTTAATTCTAAATATATATATTAGAATGAGTATTGAACGTGAACTCTACCCATTGTTTCTTTTTCAGGGTTAGCTTCATTATCT
The DNA here is from genome assembly GCF_001895145.1 of Arcobacter sp. LA11. Lineage (NCBI taxonomy): Bacteria > Pseudomonadati > Campylobacterota > Epsilonproteobacteria > Campylobacterales > Arcobacteraceae > Arcobacter > Arcobacter sp. LA11. The sequence goes on from NZ_BDIR01000002.1 coordinate 114,035, forward strand.
AATTGACCAAATCTAACATAAGTAGATAAGTTACTTGCATGCTTATACGAAACTTGAGTATAAATCTCAGTTTGATCATCATCTGCAGAAGTATCAATTTCCATATCACTATAGTTTAAAGCAATTTTTACTTTATCAGTAACTTGTGCATCAATACCTGCATAAACTACAGAAGCATCAGCAACACCAGATAATGTAACTCTCCAGTGCTCATCAAAACCAGTAGTTGCAGAAGCATCAACACCTACAGTTCCACCTTCTTCGTCAGTTTGACCGTATGATAAATGCGCTCCAAAAATTCCCATATTTGCAGCAACACCAATTTTCCATAAGTTATTATCCGTATCAGCATTATCTAAATCTAAAGAAGAATATCTTGCAAAAGCACTCATATCAACTGAAGAGATTTTATATGAAGCATCTAATCCTAAAGTATATGCATCAAATGTATCTTGTAAATCAACGTAAGAAGCATCAACACTAATTCCACCAAATGTACCCATAAATCCAACGATTGCTAAATCTTCTCCACCAGTAGAAATTAATCCAGTAATATCTCCAGATGTTTTGAAGTTTGTTTGGTTAAAGTAACCTGCATATAATGTTACAGGAGAAAAAGTTGTCATAGCTAAGATACCAGTACCAGTTTGCTCATCACCCATAGCATCTCTTGAAAGAGTATAAGCAGTAGCTAAACCTTGTTTACCAACAACAACAGCAGTATTTGCAATACCTGTATAAGCAAAATTTGCTTCAGATAATACTACAGATACACTACCATCACCAGATGTACTTGTTCCTAAAGATACATTTGCAGTATCATCACCAGCAATAAATCTTGAATTAAAAGTTACATCATCAGTAATTTTTGATTTTAAAGATACAGCAACTTTATAATTGTTGTTTGCTTCCGATAATTCATAGTCATTATATCTGTATGTAGCTGTACCAGATACATCTACGTTTTTAATTGCTTCTGCAAGTGGTTGTGCAGATGCAGTTGTTCCAGCTACAGCAATTGCAGCGATTAAACTCATTTTTGCGAATTTTTTCATTTGTTTACCTTTGTTTGTTTATATAGGGGATAATTATACTATAATTTTTTTAAAATTTAATTAACTCTTTTGTATATAAAATATACTACTTATTGAAATTTTGTAATTTAACTCGATTGTGAGATTAAAACATCTTCAATTATTTTTGTAATATCTCCATCTAGGATGGCATCAACATTTGAATATCCAATATTACTTCTAGTATCTTTTACTTGTTGATATGGTTGCATGACATAAGATCTAATTTGATGTCCCCATCCAATATCACTTTTTTCAGTACCACTTTTTTCTGCTTGCTGTTGTTCTAGTTCATATTCATATAATCTTGACTTAAGCATTTTTATAGCACTAGCTTTATTTTTATGTTGTGATCTATCATTTTGGCATTGAACGACTATATTTGTTTTAATGTGAGTAATTCTAATTGCAGATTCGGTTTTGTTAACATGTTGTCCTCCTGCACCACTAGCTCTATATGTATCAATTCTAATATCTTTATCTTCTATTACAATATCAATATTGTCATCAATTTCTGGACTCACCATAACAGATGCAAAAGATGTATGCCTTTTTGCATTTGAATCAAAAGGAGAAATTCGAACTAGTCTATGAATTCCATTTTCAGCCTTTAAATATCCGTAAGCATTTTCACCTTTTATAATAAAAGAGACATCTTTAATTCCTGCTTCTTCTCCGTCTTGATAATCTAATAATTCTATTTTGAAATTTTGTCTTTCTGCCCATCTTAGGTACATTCTATAAAGCATAGAAGCCCAATCTTGTGATTCCGTTCCACCAGCTCCTGGATGAATTGAAATAATTGCATTTGATGGATCATCTGGATTAGAAAGCATTACAGAGATTTCAGTTGTTTTGATTAATTCATCTAATTCAGTAGCTTCTTCGTGCAAAAGTTCAAATGTATCTTGATCATTATCTTCAGAAGCTAATTCATACAGCTCATTTGTTCCACTTAAAGCATCATTTGCCTTATTAAATTTTGATAATTTTGAGAGGATTCTATTTTTTTCTATACCAATTTTTGTTGCATTTTCTACATCATTCCAAAATTCTTGTTCTGATTCAAGTTCTTCAATCTCTTTTAATCTTGAAGTTAATTCTTCAGGTTTTAAGATATTTTTGATATTTCCAAGTTTTATATTAAGTAATTTTAATAATTCTGAATATTCATAAGCATCCATTAATTACTTAGATTCCTTTTCTATCTCTTTTTCTAAATCTTTTTGATCTTTTTTTGGTTTTAAACTATTTATATATGAATATACATTTTTAATATCTCTTGAATCCATTAAGTTTGCATAAGGTAGCATACTAAATGCTGTTCCTCTATCATATTCTCCTAAACCATAGTCCCTAATAGTAGTTTTAAAGTCAAAAAAGTTTAATTTTGTTAGATCTCTTGAATTACCTACTAATTTATTTGCTTTTTCTCCATGACAGTTTTGACATTTATTAATATACAATTTTTTACCATCTTTAGACATTCTAATTTTTATTTCTTTTTTTCTAGCAACTTGTTCTTCTTTTTTTCTTGTTTCTAACCTTTGTAAAATTTTTTGTTCTAGTTTTTCTTCATTAATTGATGTCATATTTATTTCATCTTTTTTGAAAATATAAATATAATTGTTTCCTGTAGATGCTTTTTCAATTTTTATATCATCAACTTCCCAACCATCATTTTTCATATCTTGAACATTTTTAGAAGAATTACATGCTCCACCATCTAAAGCTATAGTTTCAATAGTAGTCATAGAAGTATGATTTTCTTTAAAACACATTGTTGTTTTCGCATTAAGCGAAATAGTTGTTAATATTCCTAACGTAATAGTAGTAAGAAGTTTCATTTCTGTCCTTTTTTTTAAAGGAACATTTTATCATAATTAATTTTAATATATAAATAAAAAAAGGTTAGAAGCAAAAGCTTCTAACCTTTTAAGAGTTTAGTAAGTTTTTAAATTCAATACTAGAATTTATATTCAACTTGTAATCTACCTCTGTTGTAGTCAAGTTCTGCATCTTCACCATCTGCATATCTAATGTATGCTGATAAGTTTTTAGCATGTTTGTAAGTTAATTGGATAAATGCTTCTTCATGATCATCAGCTTCATCTGCATCATCATCAGAAACTTTATCATAGTTTAATCCTACATGTAATTTATCAGAAACTTGTGCACCTAAGTCAACAAAGATTGCATCAGAATTATCTGCTTTATGTAAGCTTACAGAATAACCAATTGCAGAGTTTGTAGATACTGCGTTTAAGATACCAGAACCATCATCACCAGTTTTAGCATATGCGAATGCTGCATTGAACATACCCATTTTAGCAGAAACACCAGCTTTTAATAATTCGATATCTTCTCCAGAAACACCATCTAAATCAGTTTCTTGGTATTGAACGTATGCATTAACAGGTCCAATTTTTCCAGAAGCTTTAAGGAAATAAGAATCAAGTGTATCATCAGCATCCATGTACCAACCTTCAGCTTTTACAGGTCCAAAAGATCCCATTAAAGCTGCAATCATAACGTTTGTTCCACTTAAAGCAACATCAGCAGTAGTACCAATTGCATCTTTTCCAGCAGTAACATTTGTTTGGTTAAAGTAACCAGCAGCAGCAGTTACAGGACCCATAGTAGTCATAGCTAAGATACCAGTTCCAGTTTGCTCAGTACCATCAGAATCAGTAGCTTTAAACCATGGAAGACCTAAACCTTGTTTACCCACGATTACAGTTGTATTAGCAATACCAGTATAAGCAAAGTTTGCCCAAGTTAATTCAACACCAACGCCACCATCACCAGTACCTTGAGTATCTAATCCAATGAAACCACCATTATCTCCACCTGCGATAAATCTAGAATTAAAAGTTACATCATCAGTAACTTTTGATTTTAAAGAAACAGCTACTTTATAGTTGTTATCTACAGTTGAATCACCATCATCAAAATTTTTGTCATTATATCTATATACAACAGTACCAGATACATCTACGTTTTTGATTGCTTCTGCTAAAGGTTGTGCAGATGCTACAGTTCCAGCTACAGCGATAGCTGCTACTAAACTCATTTTTGCGAATTTTTTCATTTGTTCTCCTAGAATTTCGAAATTTAAATCAGTTAATTGGACGCGCGAACAATTTAAAGTGCGTACTTTAAATACTTTTCCAATTAGACCGTTGCACAAATTCTACAGAAGTAAAATTTAAAGTTTTCTTAAATTAGTCTTTTTAAGGCGATTTAATGGTAAATTTAAGTTATGTTTTAAATATAGAGTTTTGTTATATTTTAACAGTTTTTTAAAGAAACTATACAGTTTGTTAATATATCAGGTTTAGAGATTTTTATTTTGAGTTTTTTTATTTTATATTTAGAATTTAGATACTTATCAATATATATAATTGCATCTTCTAGAAGTTCAAATTTCTTTTTTTTCATAATTTGTTCTATTTTTTTAGAAATTTTAGAATAGTCTATAAAGTTTTTTGGATTTTTGTAGTTGTATTTAAATGATAAATCAATAACTACTTTTTGCTCTTTTTCTCTTTCAAAATCAAGTATCCCTATAATACAGTCAAAAGTTAAGTTTTCTATATATATTTTCATATTTATTTTTAGTAAATTTAAGAAAAAAGGTTATGTTTAGATAACTTTTTTTTCTTCTCCTTTAACTAACCTAACTATATTTGGAATATGTTTATAATAGATTATAAAAGCTATTATATACATTGGAGCGTTACTTCCTACTTCTAATCCATTATTCATAAATAGGGCTGCAATCACAACACCTGTTAATCCTAATAAAGATGATAAAGATGAAACTTTTAATACTTTTCCACAAAAGATCCAAACTGCAGCACCAATTAAAGTAGGAATTGGAATTAAAACTAAAAATACTCCAAGACCAGTTGCAACTCCTTTTCCTCCTTCAAGACCTAAAAAGATTGAGTAACAATGACCCAATACTGCTAATACTGCAATACCCCATAGTGTAGATTCACTAGCACCCATTGCAATAGCTATAAGTAAAACAATAGTTCCTTTTAGAGCATCTAATATAACTGTAGCAACACTTAGTTTTTTTGCTAAAGCTGGGTTTGTTTCTTTTACAACTCTTAATACATTTGTTGCCCCAATTGATTTACTACCATGTTCTTTGATATTTACACCTGCAAAAGTATTTGCCAAAAGCAGTCCAAAAGGAATAGAACCAGCAAGATATGCTGCTATAAAAAATAGAATATTGAAGTTTAAAAGAAAGTCCATTTATTACCTTGATTTTAATTGTATTTGTTTTGATTAAAAGGATTATAACTAAAATTTTGTTATATTCCCATTTAATTAAAACTTGAAGGTTGACTTTGAATTTAAAAGAAGAAATTTTAAAATTAAAAGAAGAACTTGATGTAACACTTGTTGCTCATTTTTATCAAAGAGATGAAGTATTTGAGTTAGCAGATATTACAGGGGATTCATTAGAATTAGCAAAGAGAGCTAAAGAGACTGATTCGAAATATATTGTATTTTGTGGTGTAGGTTTTATGGGTGAAAGTGTAAAAGTACTTGACCCAGAAAAGATTGTTCTAATGCCAAAAATTGCATGTTGTGCCATGGCTAGAATGATTGATGAAGGTTATTATGAAGAAAATCTACAAAAAATAAATGAAGCTGGGATTTCAAATGATGATATTCTTCCTATTACTTATATAAACTCTAGTGCAGCAGTAAAAGCTAGAGTTGGTGAAATGGGTGGTATGGTTTGTACTTCTTCAAATGCTTATAAGATTATTGAAAAAGGTTTAAAATCAGGGAAGAAGATCTTCTTTGTTCCTGATAGATGTTTAGGTCAGAATTTTGCAAAATCTTTAAATTTAAAATCAGCAGTAGTTGGTGATGGAACAGATTTAAATGAAGCAGATATTATTTGTTATAATGGTTTTTGTTCTGTACATCAACTTTTCACTGTTGAAGATATTGAATTTTATAGAGAAAAATATGAAGATATTCTAATAGCAGTTCATCCTGAATGTGATCCTGCTATTTGTGATGCAGCTGATTTTGTTGGTTCAACTTCACAGCTTATAAAATATATCACTGAACTTCCTATTGAGCAAAAAGTAGCTGTAGGAACAGAATACAATATGGTAAATAGATTAAGAGAAAAAAATACATACATCTTAAGCTCAACGAAACCAGAGTGTCCCACTATGAATGAAACAACATTAGAAGATGTATATAACACATTAAAATCAATCAAAGACGGAAAGATTTCAGAAGAGTGTGAAATCAAAGTAAGTGAAGATGTTGCAAAATGGGCTAGAGTTGCTTTAGAGAGGATGTTTGAAGTATGATAAATATTAAAAAATTTGTAAAAAATGCTATTATTGAAGATAATGGTAGAGGTGATTTATTCTTTGATGTTGCTCCTAAAGGAAGATTTAAAGCACATGTGGTTGCTAAAGATAGTGGAATTTTAGCGGGTGAAATTTATGCAAAAGCTCTAGCTAAAACAGAAAAGTTTGATTGTAAGTTTTTAAAACATGATGGAGATACTTTACAAAAAGGTGATATCATAGCAAAGCTTGAGGGCAAAGCATCTATACTTTTATCAAGTGAAAGAACTTTTTTAAATATGCTTCAACATGCAAGTGGAATAGCAACTATGGCAAATAAATTTGCGTCTAAAATAAATGATTTAGATGTAGCTTTATTAGATACAAGAAAAACAAGACCACAATTAAGAGATTTTGAAAAGTATGCTTCAAGAATTGGTGGGGCGATTAACCATAGACTTGGACTTGATGATTGTTTAATGTTAAAAGATACTCACTTAAGAACAATTACTGATTTAAAAGGGTTTATTAAATCTGCTAGAAAAAGAATCTCTTGGGTTACTAAGATTGAAATAGAGTGTGAAACATTTGAGCAAGTAAAAGAGGCTATGGAAGCAGGTGGTGATATTATTATGTGTGATAATATGTCTCCAGAAGAGATAAAAGAAGTTGTAAAATATAGAGATGAAAATCATCCTGGAGTATTATTAGAAGCATCAGGAAATATATCTTTAGATACAGTTAGAATGTATGCCCAAACAGGTGTAGATGCATTAAGTTCTGGAAGTATAATTCATCAAGCAACTTGGCTAGATTTCTCAATGAAGTTTGACTAATAGATATTTACTATTGGTTAATTAAATAAAGGCATACTACATCTTATGAAAAAAGACTTTATAGTTAGTAATAAAATTAATATGTCAGATTATGCAAAAGCTTTAGAGCTTATTGAAAAGAGTAGATATATACTCATAATAACACATGTAAATCCTGATGCAGATTCTATATCATCTGCATTGGCTTTATCTAATTTATTTCATGAAAATAAAATTAAACACAAAGTTTTTAATATAAGTTCAGATTTACCTCAGAACTTAAATTTCATGGAGAAATTTGATAAAATTACTGACCAATTTCCTAAATTCTTTGATTTAGCTATTTCTGTTGATTGTGGAACTATAAAAAGATTAGGTTTTGAACTTGACCCTGAAATTCCATTAATCAATTTTGACCATCACAAATCAAATAACAATTATGGAACTGTAAACTTAGTTGATCCTATGAAAAGTTCAACGGCTGAAATTGTATATGATTTTTTCAAATATAATGGATTATATATAACAAAACATACAGCAACAGCTTTGTATGTTGGTATTTATGATGACTCTTTAGCTTTTTCACTTGGGCGTTGTGATGAAATGACTTTTGACAAAGTTAATCATTTAGTTGAATTTGGAGCTAGTCCTTCAGATATTGCAAATAAGATGAAAAGAAGAGATTCTTTAGCCAAATATAGAATTATTCCCAAAGTATTAGAGAGTCTTGAACTTTATAATGAAGGTCAAGTTGCAACAATACATGCAAAAGAAGAATGGTTTAAAGAAACAGGTGCTCATAATAGAGATTGTGAAGATGCTTTAAATATGATTATGAGTATGCATATTGTAAAAGTTGCCTTCTTTGTAAGAATAGTAAATAACGTGAGTCGTGTTTCTCTTCGCTCAAAAGGTAAAATAGATGTATCAAAAGTAGCTGGAAAGTTTGATGGCGGAGGTCATTTTAATGCAGCTGGTTGTACTTTAGATACTTTAAATATAGAAAATGTAATTGAAATAGTTTTAAAGGAAGTTCTTGAGACGACGTAGTAATAATAGTTTAAAAAATATTTTATCATTAATTATTGTTTTATTAATTATAGCAGCAGGTGTATTTATTTATTTATCCCCTCAATTTGAAAAAAATAAACCAAAAATTGCCTTTGAGAATAATGGATATTGGAATTTAAAAGATAAGTTAACTGTATCTCTTTTTGATCAAAGTGGAATTAAATCTTATAAGGTTTATTATAAAAAGCCTAATAGTGAAACTGTTTTATTAGGGAAAAGTATTAGTGCTAAACAAACAAGTGTTATGTTTAGTATAGAAGGTTTTATTTTAGAACCAAACACAGAAAAAGTAAAACTAGCAATTGAAGTTATAGATAATAGTAATTGGAACTTTTTCCAAGGTAATAAAACTTATCAAGAGTTTGAGTTAAATATTGATAGAAAAAAACCTATTGCAAATATTGTATCAAATTCATATAATATAAAACGTGGTGGAAGTGCGGCAGTTGTTGTAGAAGTTAGTGATAAAAACTTAAGTGAAAAATATATATCTTTTAATAATAAATATAAATTTGAATTAATACCTTTTCAAAAGAAGAATTTTTATGCAGCTATTATTGCATGGCCAATTGAAGTTGAAGAATTTCAAAGAGTTAATTTAGTAGCTATTGATAAAGCAAATAATAAAAGTGTGACAAAAGTTCCTTTATACATAAAAGACTTAAAAATTAAAAATGATATTATAAATATTTCAAAAAAGTTTATAGATAAAGTTTCTATCCCTGTATTGAAAAAGAGTGACTATGTAATTCCTTCTAACAATGTAGAAATTTTTGTTAAGCAAAATAAAAAATTAAGACAAGAAAATATTGATACAATTAGAAATGTCTCTTTAAAAAATATGTCTCGAGATATAATTAAAAAATATAAAGTCAATGCATTTAAAAGATTAGAAGGCTCTAAAACATTTGCAGGTTTTGCAGAAAGAAGACAATATTTTTATGAAAAAGAAAAAATTGATGAAGCTTGGCATTTAGGAATGGATTGGGCAAGTATTAAACATGCTCCAATAAAAGTTTCAAATGCAGGAAAAGTTATCTTTGATGATTTCTTAGGAATATATGGTAATACTTTAATTGTAGATCATAAACTAGGGTTACAGTCTTTATATGCTCACACAAGTAAATTTCATGTAAAAGTTGATGATGAAGTAAAAAGAAACCAAAAAATTGCAAATACAGGTTCAACAGGAGCAGTATTTGGAGATCATTTACATTTTGGAGTTTTAGTTCAAGGTTTAGAAGTAAATCCTTTAGAGTGGATGGATAAAACTTGGATAAAAACTAGAATACTAAATGTTTTAGATGAAGCTAATGAGGTAATAAAAACTAAATGAAACAAAGAACAATAGCAAAAAGTATAGAAATAGTTGGAATAGGGCTTCATAAAGGAGTTCCTGTTAAGATGAAACTAGAGCCTCTTGATTCTGATATGGGAATAGTTTTTTATAGAGTTGATGAAGGGGTTACCATTCCTCTTAAAATTGAAAACGTAGTTGATACAAAAATGGCTACAGTAATTGGAAAAGATGGCGTGGTTGTTTCAACTATTGAACATCTATTATCTGCTGTATATGCATATGGAATTGATAATTTACGTGTTGTAATTGATAATGATGAGGTTCCTGTTCTTGATGGAAGTTCTTCTGGATATTGTATGTTAATAGATGAAGCAGGAATTAAAGAACTTGATAAATCAAAAAAAGCTATTAAAATAAAAAAAGAAGTTGAGATTACAACTGAAGATGGGAAAAGGGTAGCCCTTAAACCCTCAAACCATATTATCTATGATTTTTCAATTGATTTTGAACATCCAGTTATTGGAGAGCAAGATTTTCATTTTGATTATTCAATTGCTGAATATAAAGAAAATATAAGTAGGGCTAGAACTTTTGGGTTCTTACATGAGGTCCAATATTTACGAAGTATTGGTTTAGCACAAGGTGGTAGTATGGAAAATGCTATTGTTCTTGACCAGTCAAAAGTTTTAAATCCTGAAGGCTTAAGATACGATAATGAATTTGTAAGACATAAAATTTTAGATGCAATTGGAGATATGGCTCTTCTTGGATATACAATTGTAGGTGAATATGGTGCACATGCAGGGAGTCATCATTTAAATCATCTTCTTACAAAAAAAGTATATGAAGATGAAGCAAATTATGAGATTATTGATTTAGAAGAAGCAGATGAAGAAGCACAAGTATTTGAATTAGCATATTCAAAAGTTGAAGTATAAAAGGTAAAAATGATAGAAGTTTTAGTTATAAGTATTTCAAAACCTCTTTTAATTGGAATATATGAAAATAAAAAACTGATAAAAACATATAAAGATGATGGTAAAACATCTGATGTTTTACCTATTGTTTTTGAAAAAATATTAAAAGAATTTAATATTAAAAGAATTTCTTATGTAAATACACCTGGTTCATATATGGCTATTAAAGTAGCTTATGTTTTTTTAAAAACAATTAGTATTACAAAAAATATAGAATTAAAAGCTTGTAGTGGATTTGAATTTAATCAAAATTCTCCAATAAAGGCCTTAGGGAAAAAATACTTTATAAATGACTCAAATGAAAAAGAAGATAACGTTAAAGTAGACTTTTTAGATAATAATACTAAAATACACGACTTTGAATTACCAAATGTTCTAGAAAATATAAATTTTTCTTCTGAAACATTACCAATATATAATTTACCTGCAGTTTAAAAGGAAAAAAGTTGAAAATAAGCGTTCCCGCTACTAGTGCGAATTTAGGTCCTGGATTTGATACATTAGGATTAGCTATATCATTACATAATCAAGTTATTATTAAACCATCAAAATTTCATAGTGTATCATTACGAGGTGAGGGTTCAAATAACCCAGTATTAAAAGACAATAATATGTTTATTGCAATATTTAACGATTTTTATCATAATTTATCACATAAAAAAAGACATTTTAGATTTGAATTTAGTAATGAAATTCCTCTTTCACGTGGACTTGGAAGTTCTTCTGCTGTAATTGTTTCAGCAATTGCTAGTGCTTATGCAATTGAAGGAATAAAATTAGAAAAAGAAAAGTTATTAAATTTAGCACTTGCATATGAGAATCATCCAGATAATATTACGCCTGCTGTTATGGGTGGATTTAATGTTGCAACAGTACAAGATAATGAAGTGAAATATATAAAAAAGAATATGCCAAATAACTTAAAATCAATTGTAGTTATTCCTAATAGACCTATGTCTACGCAATTATCGCGAAAATCACTTCCTTATAAATATTCAAAAGAAGATACAATATTTAATATTTCTCATTCTTCTTTACTTACAGCAGCATTTATTAGTCAAGATTGGGAGATGCTAAGAACTGCATCTTTGGATAAAATCCATCAAAAATATAGAATGAAACAGATGCCAGAATTATTTGATGTTCAAAAAACATCTCTTAAAAATGGTTCTTTAATGAGTACATTATCTGGTTCAGGTTCAACACTATTCTCATTATGTTATAAAGAAGACGCACAAAGATTAGAACGTGAGTTAAAGAAAAAGTTTCCTCATTTTAAAGTTCTATCATGTAACTTTGACAATGATGGCGTAAGAGTAGAAGATTAAAAACTATACAATTAAGTAAAAATTAGGTATAATATTGGCTATTTTGAAAAAACCTATTCGAACATGTATCATTTGTAGGAATAAATTTCATCAAAATGATATGCTTCGTTTGAAGTGTGAAGATAAAAAACTTGTACCATTTGATAGTAATGGCAGAAGTTTTTATATCTGTAATGATTGTGTTTCAATACTAGAACATTCGCAAAACAATCAAAAAGAATACAAAAAACTAGAAAAAGCACTTTTTAGAGAGTGTAGAAATAAAGACGACTATATAGGACAACTTAAGGAGATATTAACGCATGTCAGATAACGTAAGAGTATATGAAATTGCTGAAGAGGCAGGGGCTAGTAGTAATGAAGTAATTACTAAAGCTAAAGATTTAGGGATTGAGCTTAAATCACCTCAAAGTGCAGTTTCATTTGAAGATGCAGAAGAAATTGCTAATTATATAATGACTGGTAAAAGTAAAAAACTTCCATCTAAACCAGTACCAAAAATAAAAAAAGCAACACCAAAAAAAGTAGAAGAAAAAACTGCACCTAAAGAAGAAATAAAAGAAGAAGTTAAACCTGTTCAAAAAGAAGAGGTAAAACCTGTTCAAGAAGTAAAAAAAGTAGAAGAACCTAAAGCTGAAGAGAAACCTGCAGTAAAAGAAGAACCTAAAGCTGAAGAAAAAAGCGTTAAGAGTATAACTCCTACTAAGATTATTCCTAAAAGAAGAGGTCTTAAAATTATTAAGAAGAAGAAACCAAAAGAGGTTCCTACTCCTGTGTCAAATGACACATCAATTGATACACAGCCTAAAAAAGCAATGAAATCATTGAGTGAGATTTTAGGTGGAAATGATTTATCTGATACTGCTAAAAAAGCAAATAAAGAAAATGCTCCTACTAGTAAAAAGAAAGACAAGAAAAAGAGTGTTGCAAAATCACATGATCATGGAAAAGTAATAGAACTAGATAGAGGAAGAAATGATTTCTCAAATACAAAAGTAATCAAAAATGATGATTCAAATGAGTCTTTATTAGGTGAAGAAGTATTTTTATTAGATATGGATATTACTGATAAATCAAAATTATTAGATGAACCAAAACCTCAAAATAATGATAAAAAACAATCAAGAAGTTCTAGACCTGCTGCCTTTGGAAATAGACCACAAGGTTTAAAAAGAGGTAAAAGAAAGAAAAGAGTTAAAAGAATTGAAGAAACTGTAGAAATTACAGAAGTAACAATTCCTGAAGACGTAAGAGTATATGAATTTGCAGAGGCTTGTGGAAAATCAGCTTCTGAAGTAATCACTGTACTATTTGGTCTTGGTATGATGGTAACTAAAAATGATTTCCTTAAACAAGATGAATTAGAAATTCTTGGTGAAGAATTTGAAATTGAAGTTACAGTAAAAGATGCTTTAGAAGAAGTTAATTATGTAGAAGAATACCAAGATGAAGAAATTGACGATTCTAATTTTGTAACAAGACCTCCTGTTGTTACAATTATGGGACATGTTGATCATGGTAAAACTTCATTATTAGATAAAATCAGATCTTCTAAAATTGCATCTGGTGAAGCTGGTGGAATTACTCAACATATTTCATCTTATACAATTACAAAAAATGGTGAAAAAATTACATTTGTAGATACTCCTGGACATGCTGCCTTCTCTGCTATGAGATCAAGAGGTGCTAGTGTAACTGATGTTATTATTATAGTTGTTGCTGCTGATGATGGTGTTAAGCCTCAAACAGAAGAAGTAATTTCTCATGCGAAAGCATCTGGTTGTCCAATTATTGTTGCTGTTAACAAAATAGATAAAGAGACTGCAAACATGGATATGGTTAAGGCTCAAATGGCTGAGAGAGAAATGACTCCAGTTGATTGGGGTGGAGATATTGAGTTTATTGGTGTTTCTGCATTAACAGGTGAAGGTATTGATGATTTATTAGAAAATATTTTACTTCAATCTGAAATTTTAGAGCTTCAAGCAGATCCTACTGCAAAGGCAAAAGCGACTGTTGTTGAGTCTTCTTTAGAAAAAGGAAGAGGACCAGTTGCAACTGTTATTGTTCAAAATGGTACTTTAAAAGTTGGTGATAATATTGTATGTGATACTACGTATGGTAGAGTAAAAGCAATTACAAATGATATGGGTAAACCAATCAAAGAATTAGGACTTTCTGAAACTGGTAATGTTTTAGGTTTAAATGAAGTTCCTACTTCAGGTTCGTTCTTAGTTGCACAAGATTCTGATAAAGAAGCTAGAGAAATTGCAAATACAAGAGCAGAACATGCAAGAGCTAAAGAGCTTTCTAAATCTACTAAAGTTTCTCTTGAAGAGATGAGTGGATTAATTGCAGAAGGTAAAATCAAAGCACTTCCAGTAATTATTAAAACTGATGTAGGTGGTTCTTTAGAAGCTATTAAAGGTTCATTAGAAAAAATCCAAAATGAAGAAGTAAAAGTAAAAGTAATTCACGCTGGTGTTGGTGGAATTACTGAATCTGATTTAGTTCTTGCTGGTGCATCTGAGGGATGTATTATCTTAGGATTTAATGTAAGACCTACTGGTTCTGTTAAACAAAAAGCAAAAGCTGATGGAATAGCTATTAATACATATACAATTATTTATGATTTAATTGATGATGTTAAAGATGCTCTTTCTGGTATGATGAGTGCAGTTATTAGAGAAGAGAATACTGGACAAGCTGAAGTTAGAGATACATTCGTTGTACCAAAAATTGGTACAGTTGCAGGTTGTTTAGTAACTGATGGAAAAGTAATCAGAGGTGGACATGCAAGAATCATTAGAGAAGGTATCGTAACTTATACTGGTAAGATTTCAAGTCTTAAGAGATTTAAAGATGATGTTAAAGAAGTTGCAAACGGTTATGAATGTGGTATTATGTTTGATAAATTTAATGATATTAAAGTTGGTGATTTCATTGAAACATTTATTCAGATTGAAGAAAAAGTTCATATCGACGATTAATATAAAGATAAGATATTGAAAAGTATAAATATACAAAGAACAGAGTCTTTATTAATGGAGTTAGTTCCTGAAGCCTTATCAACTCTTAGTGATAGTAGAATTAACTCTTTACCAATTACAGGTGTAAACTGTAAAAATGGTAAATATGATGCAACAGTATACTTTGATGGAAGTGATTTTGAACAAAAAGAAATACCTGGAGTTATATCTGCTTTAACAAAAGCAAATGGTAGAATAAAATCATATGTTTTAAGTAGTACAGGTTGGTATAAGTGTCCTACATTTAAATTTGTTAATGACACTTCATTAGAATCTTCAAAAAATATTGAAGATTTGTTTAGACAAATTGAAAAAGATAAAAAGAGTGAATCATGAATTTAGAAGAATCAATTGAAATAGCAGTTCAAGGTTGTGATGCTGAGCTTTATGATATTGTTACAACAAAAGAACATGATAGAAATATTTTTAGAATTTATGTAACAGCTCCAGATGGAATTTCACTAGATAAATGTGCAGAAATTTCTAGAATGATTTCTCCAATTTTAGATATTGAAGAACCAATGCATGGAAATTATAATTTAGAAGTAAGTTCTCCTGGTATTGAAAGAAAATTAAAGAAACCGCAGCATTATAAAGCCTCTGTTGGTGAAAATGTTAGAGTAAAAGATTTTAATAAAGATATTGTAAAAGGAAAATTAACTTTTGCAGATGAAAATGAAATAAAAGTATCTACAGACCATGGTGAAGAAATAATAAGCTATGATGAAATATCAGCAGCTTCTACTTACTATGAGTGGTAAAATATAAAAGAATTTTAAATAAAAAGGAAGTTGATTTTCAACTTCCTTTTTTTATATCTAAAAATAAGTAAAAAAGAGAGAATACGTGAAAATAGATGATAATTTTTATATGAAACTTGCTATTGATGAAGCATGGAAATATCAGTTTCTAACCTATCCTAATCCTGCTGTTGGTTGTGTAGTAGTTAAAAATGGAGAAATATTATCTATTGAAGCACATAAAGAGGCTGGTCTAGCTCATGCTGAAGTAAATGCATTAAAAGCTGCATATTTAAAAAAACATCCAAATGATGTACTTAAAACAAAAAATAATGCTTTCGATATACATGAATATCTAATAAAAAAACATAAGGGATTTTTTGAAGATTGTGAAGTATATGTGACCTTAGAACCATGTAATCATGTAGGAAAAACCCCCTCTTGTGCAAACCTCCTAAAAGAGTTAAAACCCAAAAGAGTAATTCTAGGACATGAGGACATAAATAAAGAAGCCTCGGGAGGCTGTGAAACACTTAAAAATGTAAATATAGAGGTTAGTACTAATTGTATGAAAAAAGAAGCCTATGACCTTTTATATCCATTTATAAAGTGGACAAGTGGAACATTTATATTTTATAAAATGGCACAAACACTAAATGGTTCTATAGATGGACAAATATCAGGAAATCAAGCTAAAGCATATGTACATAGCCTACGAGATAAAATTGATTTGATGATTATAGGTGGAAATACAGTTAGAACTGATAAACCAACTTTAGATGCAAGATATATTGCAGGGCGGGCTCCAAATATAATGATATATTCAAAAAACAAAGTTTTTGATAATAATATACCACTATTTAAAATACCGAATAGAGAAGTGATTATAAGTGATGACTTATTTAAACTTTTGGATTACAAGTTTGTGATGGTAGAAGGTGTTTATAATTTAATGGAAGTTTTAAAAGAGAGATTAGATTTAATTGTGTTAGTTGTGAGTCCTAAGATTAGAAAAGGGATTAATGCTTTATCTGAGATTGATATTGATTTTGAGATTGTTCATGAGAATTATATTGGGGATGAGAAGATTATTTATCTTAGACGAATAAACTAAATTTTATAGGAATTGAAATGAGAATATTTTTTTTATTTATTGGAATAAGTTTTATTGCAATAGTATTTTTTAATGATAATATTAATAGTAGCAATCCATATGATATTAAAATAAATGATGATTATGTAAAAAAAGAACTAATCTCAAAAGATGGCAAAGTAAAAATAGTTTTAACAATAGAAGAGTATGGAGGAGCAACAGGTTCATTTAGAAATAAGCTTTATATTGCAAATATTAAAAATGATAAATTGGAGAATATAAAATTGATACTTGAAGCTGATAGTATAGTTATTAAATCTATTGAATGGACAAGTTTAAACACAGTAAATATAGAAAGTTCTGTAGGTAAAGTTTTCCATTTTTCAAATTATTGGTGGAATAAAAAGAATAAATTAACTTATTATATGAATCTATCAACAAAAAATTAAAATAATATAGCTTTGGTCAAGGTACAATTTGATTTTTTGTTTCGTTTTTTAAAAAATGAAAGGAAAAGATTCTAAAAGTTTGTTTTTATATATAAATTTATAAAGATTAAATTTCTAAAAAAGAAGCTTTAAGATAGTTCTTTTCTCACAATGCCTTGCTTCGTTTTACTCAGCTTCGACAATACTCTCTATCGAGCAAGTTCACATCGGCTTCGTATGTTTTTTCTTAAAAAACAAATACTCCGCTTAAATAGCTAAAAGAGTGAAACTCTTCACTCTTTTTTAATGCTATTTAACTTTTTCTAGATACTCACCAGTTCTCGTGTCACATTTAATAATATCACCTTCGATTAAGTGAAATGGTATTTGAACTACAGCACCACATTCAAGAGTTGCTGGTTTTTTACCACCTTGTGAATCACCTTTGAAGTTAGGTGGAGTTTCTACAATTTTCATTTCAACAGTCATTGGTGGTTCAACAGTAATTGCTTCACCTTTAAAGAACATCATTTCAACATTCATTCCATCGATAATCCATTTTTCAGTATCACCAACTTGATCATATGTTAAACCTATTTGATCATAAGTATCTGTATCCATAAATTGTAACATTTCACCATCGTCATATAAAAACTGCATAGTTTTTTGTTGTAAATCTGGAATTCCAAATTTATCACCTGCGTGAAATGTTTTTTCAATAGTTTTTGCATTTAGGTAGTTTTTGATTTTACATCTTACAAATGCAGCACCTTTACCAGGTTTAACATGTGCATAGTCTGTAATTTTATATGGAATACCATCCACTTCAATTTTCATACCTTTTTTTAAGTCACTCATTCCTAAAGCCATAGGTTCTCCTTAAATTTCTGCGTAAGCTACAGAAATAGCAGCTTCAAGAGTTTTGATTTGTTCTAAAATATCACTTTTGATAGATTCATCAACTAAAATTACAGCTAATGCAGAATCTTTTCCACGTGCAAGTCTAAAGTCCGAGATATTAATATTATTATCTCCTAGAATTTGACCTACATGTCCAATAAAACCAGGGATATCTGAGTTTCTTAATAAAATCATTTTCCCTTTAGGTTCAACATCAAAATCGAAACCATTTAATTCTACAATTCTTTGTACATCTTCATCAAACACAGTACCAGAAATAGTATTTACACCTTTTTCTGTTGTTATTTTTACAGTAACTTTATTACTGTATCCACTACAATGGTTGATTTCACAAGAATCAAATTTAATACCTTTTTCTTCTGCTAAGAATTTTGCATTTACGTAGTTTACTTCATCTCCTGCTGAAACACTTAATGCTCCAACAGTAGCAAATGTACATAAAGATTCTAAATATTCTTTAATTTCACCATGTGCACAAACTGAAATAGATCTAATTGCAGATTTATCTGATTGCGCAGAAAGAAATGCCATCTTTTGAGTTAATTCAATATATGGCTTAACAAATGATGGGATTTTACTCTCATCAATTGGTAAGTTAAGAGCATTTGGATATGCAATACCTCTTGCAGATTCAATAGCATTTTCAGCTGCTTGAGTTGCAATTTTTCTTTGAGATTCTCTTGTATTTGCACCTAAGTGAGCAGTTACAGTAATATTTGGTAAATCTAAAAGTTTATTGTCAGTTGCAGGTTCTTTGATAAATACATCAATTCCTGCCATTGCAATTTTCCCAGATTTAAGGTTATTATATAATGCATCTTCATTATATAATCCACCTCTTGCACAGTTGATTAGGATAACTCCATCTTTCATCTTTGCAATTTCTTCTTCACCAATCATATTGATTGTTTCTGGATTTTTTGGAGTATGTATTGTAATAATATCACAGTCTAAAATATCATTAAAATCTGTTGTATATCCAATACCTAAATCAGTTGCTTTTGTTGAAGGAATATATGGGTCGTAAGTTATTACGTCCATTTCAAATGATTTAGCTCTTAATGCAACTCTATGCCCAATGTTACCAAAACCGATAACACCAAGTTTTTTACCATAAAGTTCATTTCCATACCAATCTTCTCTTTTCCATACTCGGTCTTGTTTCAATTGGTTATGTGCATAAGGAAATTTTCTCATACAAGATAGCATGTGCGCCATAGTTAATTCAACAGCAGCAATCGTGTTTGCTGTTGGAACGTTCATAGCAATGATTCCTCTTTTGCTACAACCTTCCATATCAACGTTATCATAACCTACACCTGCTCTAATAATAGCTTTTAGGTTAACTGCCGCACTTAAAAATTTCTCATCAACATCAGTTGAACTTCTAGTAATTGCTACGTCTGCATCTTTAACTACATCTAAAAGTGCAGTTTTATCAATATCAGCAGCATATACATAGTTGATATCTTCTGTATTTTGTAAGATATTTAAACCATCTTCATGAATATGATCGCAAACTACGATTGTATGTTTACTCATTTTATAAAAATCCTTAATTATTTAATTTGATCTTTTAATAAATCACCTAAAGTCATTGATGAATCATCATTAACAGCTTTTAGTACTTCTCTTTCTTGTTGTTGCTCTAATCTTTTTACAGATAATCTAACTCTATTTTTTCTAGTATCAATATTTACAACAACAGCTTCCAGCTCATCACCTGCATTAACTTCTTCATTTTCTAGTGGTCCAAAGTCTTCGTTTCTAATAAGTCCGTCTAAGTTATCTTCTAATTTAATGAAAATACCAAAGTCTTTTTTATCTTTAACAGCACCTTTTACAATATCACCAATTTTATGAGTATTTTGGAAGTTTTTAGCTGGAGAGTCAGCAATTTCTTTAACTGATAATGAGATATTTTCTTTTTCTCTATCAATTTTGATAATCTTAACTTCTACTTCGTCACCTTTTTTGTAAAGTGATTTACATTTAGCATTTGATTCCCAAGATGCTTCTTCGTTATGTAATAATCCATCAACTTCACCAATAGTAACAAATGCACCAAAGTCAGTTAAAGTAGCAATTTTACCATTTACAACATCACCAACTTTAAATTCTTTAGTGAATTTAGCGAATGGTTTTTCTTGTAAGTTTTTTAAAGATACTCTTAATCTTTTTTGCTCAACATTTAATTCAATAACTTCAACATTAACTTCTTCACCTAATGTTAATAAATCTTTTGGATTTTTAAGGTTTTTATTCCATGAAATTTCAGAAATATGTAATAAACCTTCGATGTCATTCCCTAAGTCAACAAATGCACCATATGATTCAAAGTTAGAAACAGTAACAGTAATTGTATCACCAACTTCTAATTCGTCTTTGATTTCTTCCCAAGGGTTTGCAAGTGCAGCTTTGATTGATAATGATAAGTGTTGTTTTGCTTTATCGTAAGATAATACAACAACAGAAACTTCATCACCTTCATCATAGTAATTAGCTGGGTTAACTGGACCTTTGTAAGAGATTTCATTGTAGTTAACTAAACCATCAATTCCACCTAAATCAATAAACATACCATAAGAAGTAATTTTCTTAACAATTCCGTTTACTGGCTCATTTTTCTCTAAGATTTCATTTACTTTTGCATCTTTTTGTAATTTTGATTCTTCAATTAATTTTTTTCTAGATACAATAATTGAGTTTTGTGCAGCATTTACTTTTAAAACTTTTGCTTTAACTTTTTTCCCAACTGCACCATGAGTTTTTAAGTAAGATTGAGCCATAGGCATGAAGTATTCTAACCCAGTTTCATCTTCAATAATAAATCCACCTCTGTTTTTAACAGAAATGATTTTACCTTCGATTGTAACTTCTTCTACATCTTCACCGTGTTCTTTTACAAACGTGTCAAATTTCTCTTTTTGAAGAACTTTTTTATAAGAAATAGATGGTCTTTCACCTTTATTTCCCATTAACATTACAGGGATTGTATCCCCATCTTTGAATTGTACTTCACCATTAATTGTAATTTCAGAAAGGTATAACTTTCCTTCAATTTTTTGACCAACGTCAACAAGTACACTATCACCAGTAATTTCTACAATTACACCATCAACTACAGAGTTGTTTTCAGCATTCTCAAAAGACTCATTAAGCATTTGCTCAAAGTCAAAGTCTTCACCAATTTCAATATCTTCGATACCCATTTTATTCCTTCGTATTAACCGTTTTTTATTAAATGGTGATGATTATATCGAAATTTTACTTAAATGTAATTTTTTAGTATTTTTCTATTTCATTTACTACTTGTTGAATTATCCAGTCAGGGGTCGAAGCTCCAGCAGTTATACCACATAAAGTTTTGTTTTTGAACCATGAAGAATCAAGTTCAGAAGAGTTTTCAATTAAATAAGAATTTTTACAACTTTCTAAACAAATTGAATGAAGTTGTTTTGTATTTGAAGAGTTTTTACCTCCAATTACAACCATGATATCTACCTCTTTTGATAGTTCACGTGCTGCATCTTGATTTTCAAATGTTGCATCACAAATTGTATTAAATACTCTAACTTCTTTATTTTTTAGAATAAGATTATTTACTATTTCTAAGTAGACTTCTTTTTTCTTAGTTGTTTGTGCAATAGTAGCCACTTTATCGTATTTAAAAGAGACTTTATCTAAATCTTTAGGTGTTAATACTACATGGACATCATCTTGGTTTTTACCATAAGATTTAACCCCTTTAACTTCAGGATGTTCTTCGTCACCAAAAATTACAATAGAGTAATCTTTTTCTGACATTTTTTTTACAATTTGTTGTGGTGTTGTTACAAATGGACAAGTAGCATTTATTACTTTTGCGTCTTTTTGTCTTAAGTTTTTTAAATCATCTTTAGGAATACCATGTGTTCTTATAATTACTGTATCATCAGGTTTTACGTCAGTTAAATTATTATAGAGTCCAACATTATAATCATTTTTTAATCTATCAATTTCATTTTGGTTATGAATTAGAGGTCCCATTGTAGCAGAGTCTTGATATCCTTCTGCAATTTTAATTGCTCTTTTTACACCAAAACAAAAACCATAACTTGATGCTAATCTAACTTTCATATATAATCCTTAAAAATTGTCCCAATTTTTAAGGGACCTTTATTCTATACTTTCTTTAAAGAGAAGAACGAGTTGTTCTTAGTTTCTTAGCGAGTCTAATATTTCTTTAAAGTTTGGAAATGAAGTTAAAATACAATCTACATCTTCTACTTCCATATCACAATTAAGACCAGCAACTGCAAAACTCATTGCAATTCTATGATCACCATGTGAGTTTATAATAGCTTTATTTAGTGTTCCACCTGTTATTTCATATCCATCTTTATATTCACTGTATGTAACACCACATTTTTTTAGGTTTGAAACTACAGCTTCAATTCTATCTGATTCTTTAACTCTTAGTTCTTCAGCATTTTTTACAAGTGATTTACCATTTGCTAAAGACATTGCAATAGAAAGTGCTGGAAGTTCATCAATAAGCCAAGAGATATTATCTTCAACAGTTACACCATTTAATTCTTGGTGCTTTATTTCAATATCACCAATTGGTTCATATACATTTTCTTTTTCAATAAAATTAACTTCTGCACCCATTTTCTTTAAAACTTGATAAGCTTCAATTCTTGTTGGGTTTAAAGTAACATTTTTGATTACTACTCTTGAGTTAGGAGTGATTGCTGCTGCTACTGCAAAAAAGAATCCAGAGCTAGGATCAGTTGGAACTGTAATATTAAGTGGTTTAAGTGGTCCTGCTAAAGGGTGAATATTAATAAATCCATCTTTATCATTTTCTAGCTTTGCACCCATACCTTTTAACATTCTTTCAGTGTGGTCACGTGTAAGTTCATTTTCTTTATATTTTGAAACTCCATTAGCTCTAAGTGCAGCAAGTATCATTGCTGATTTTACTTGTGCAGAATCTACAGGTGAGTGATAAGTAAATGGTTTTAACTCTTTAACTCCTCTGATAAATAAAGGAGCTTTATTACCATCTTCTCTTCCATCAATATTTGCACCAATACTTCTTAATGGATTAGCAACTCTTTTCATTGGTCGCTCTCTAAGATACTTATCACCAGTTACAGTAAAAGCACCATCTACAGAAGCTAAAAGACCACAAAATAGTCTCATTCCTGTTCCTGAGTTACCACAATCTAAAATATCACTAGGTTCTGTTAATTTATTAGTTGGTGTAATTGTTACAGATGAACCTTCTCTTTTAACTTTTGCACCAAGTTGTTCTACTATATTCAAAGAGTTTATAGTATCTTCTGCTGTTAGAAAGTTTTTTATATATGAAGTTTCATTAGAAAAAAGTGAAAACATTGCACATCTATGAGATATTGATTTATCACTTGCAATTGAATTTATTTCAATATTAAACGCTTTATCTAGTCTTTTTATGTTAAAGTTGTCCACTTTTTTCCTTTTAAGTTTTAGTCTCTAAGTCCAATACTTAGTTTATTATTTAAATTTTCTAGAATTTTATTCATAGTTGATGTAATATCTTCTTCTTCTAAAGTTTTAGTATCATTTTGTAAGACAAATCTAATAGTTAAACTTTCGTTTTCACCTAATTTTTCATCAGAGTAGATATCAATTAAGTTAAATTGCTTAATATTCTCATCTTTTATAGAGTTAATTACATTTTTGATTTCTCTATATTCCATAGTTTTTGGAGTGATAATACTTAAGTCTTTTTTTGAAGCTTGAAATTTAGAATAAGATTCTGTTTTGATTAAATCATTTTTGATTTTATCAAAATCAATTTCAGCTATAAATGTATCACTTAAATTATAATCATCTGCAACACTTGGATGAAGTTTAGAAATAAATCCAATTTCTTCATTATCAACAAGTATAGTTGCATTTTGATATGGATGTGCTAAATCATTTGGTACTTTTTTCATAGGTTCTAAATCAAATTTTCCAACTGTATTTAATACTTTTGTAGCAAATTCAAAAAAGTCAATATTTTCTGGTTTTCCAGAGTTTGAAATAGACTCAATTTCTTTCGCTCCACTAAAAACAAATGAAATTTTTGTACTTTCATTTCTATTTATATCAAATATTTTTCCTATTTCAAAAAATGAAGCAGATTTGAATCCTAATTTAGAATTATTTGAACATGCTTCTATTAAATTTACTAAGATTGTAGTTCTAAATGTATCAAGTTCTTTAACAATTGGATTTAAAATATCTAAGTTATCTTGAACTACAGGAAGAGAGTATTTTTTTAATATATCTCTATTTGCGAATACATAAGTTAACGTTTCGTAAAAACCATTTTCTATTGCTTTTGCTCTTAATTTGTTTTTCTTTACTAAGTTATGAGAAGTTTGATTGATTCTATTTACTTCATCAATTGCAAGTGGTTTAGCTTGAATATTATCAATTCCTACTATTCTTACAACCTCTTCAGTGACATCTGCAATATTTTTTATATCATGTCTAAATAGTGGAATTTGAATAGATAAAACACCATTTGCTCCATCTTTAACTTCAAATCCAAGAGAACTTAAAATTTTTTCTATTGTAATTTTTTCAATTTCTTGTCCGATAATAGAGTTGATTTTATTTACACTTACGTCTAATGTAAGTTTTTCATTAAAATCAGTATAAGACTCTTTTCCATTAAATACTTTTGCTCCAAAAGTAGAAATTAAAGAACAAAAAGAATCAATTCCTTTTTCAATATATGGCTCACTACCTCTTGAACTTTTGTAATATACATCTCCAGTTTTTCTTTTTGTTTCAAAAACTTTCTTAGAAATAGTTTCTGGATTGATATATGAAGCTTCGATTATGTATTCATTATTTTCATCTAAACTTATGTCTGTATGTTCAATACAGACTGTACTTAAATTCTCTTTTCCAATTACTACATCAAAACCTTGTACATCTTTTTTAATATCAATAGTTGCAATACCTTTTATAACTTTTGCATCTTTTTTTGCATAGGCATTTAATATAACACCAGTTGAGTGAGTTATATAAGTAATTGCGTCATTTAAGTCATTTTCTTTGAATTTATCAATAACTCCTACTCTTAATTTATAAACTAATGGAAGTTTAAAATCAGAAGTATTTACTACAGTATAAATATATTTACTATCAATGTCATTTGAACTTTCAACTTCTAAAACTTGACCAATTCCTAAATCGTTATAAGTAATTGTAAAATCTTGTTCTTTTAAAGGAATAGTATAAAATGCTGATAGTTCTCTTGCAACACCATTTATACTTAAACAGTCACCTCTATTTGCAGTAAGTTCGATTTCAATTACATCATCGTTAAATAATGGATATTCAGATAATTCTTTACCAATAACTAAGTCACCAATAGATTCATCAAGTTCTAATATTCCATCGTTTAATTTAGCAAGTCCTATTTCAGTTGATGAACAAATCATTCCATTTGATTCAACACCTCTTAGTTTTGCTGCTTTGATCTTAAAGTCTGCACTTAATTTGCAACCAACAGTTGCAACAGGTACATATTGTCCTGCATCTACATTTTTTGCACCACAAACTATTTGAACAGTTTCTGAACCTATATCAACTTGACAAATATTTAATTTATCTGCATCAGGATGTTTCTCTTTTTCTAAAACTTTTCCAACTACAACACCTGGAACAATTCTTTGTTCTTCTAAACTATCAACTTCTAAACCAATAGAGTTTAAAGTCTTACAGATACTATCTGTAGATATATTTGAAATATCTATATATTCTTGTAACCACGATCTTGTAACTATCATCTAAACTGTCCTAATAATCTTAAATCACTTTCAAATAGAGATCTTAAATCTCCAATGTTATGTATTAACATTGCAAATCTTTCTACACCTAAACCAAAGGCATAACCAGATTTATTTTCATATCCTACTGCTTTAAATACATTTTCATCAACAACACCACACCCAAGAACTTCTAACCATCCTGTATGGGAACAAACTCTACATCCATCGCCTTTACAGAATACACATGAAATATCAACTTCTGCTGATGGTTCAGTAAATGGGAAAAATGAAGGTCTAAATCTAACATCAACATCTCCAAACATATGATGTAAAAACTCTACTAATACATGTTTTAAGTTTGCAAATGAAATTTTGTCAGCTTCATCAACCACCAATGCTTCTATTTGGTGGAACATTGGAGTATGAGTTAAATCAAAATCTCTTCTAAATACTGTACCTGGTGCAATCATTCTGATTGGGGTATCTTTATCTTGACCTAACATTGTTCTTATTTGAACTGGTGAAGTATGAGTTCTTAAAAGAGTATAATCTTTGTTATAAAAAGTATCTTGCATATCTCGTGCTGGATGATATTTTGGAAGGTTTAATGCTTCAAAATTATGAAAATCATCTTCTACTAATGGACCTTCTTCAACTGCAAAATTAAGATTTTGGAAATACTCAATGATTCTATCCATTGTTAATGTTACTGGGTGAACAGCACCACAAGTAAGTTCATTATTGAATTTTGTAACATCAATTTTTTCTTCTTTTAATTTTTTTTCTAAAGCTTCTTTTTCTAAAATTACTTTTTTAGTCTCTAAAGCTTCTGTTATTTCTGATTTTTGTTTATTTAAATTTGCTGCAAATTCTTTTTTTTCTGGACCTGGTATATCCTTCATTTTTGCAAATTGTGCAGTAATAATACCTTTTTTACCTAAAGTTTCAATTCTTAGATTTTCTAAAACTTCAAGTGAATTAGCATCGTTAATTTTGTCAAGCCATTCTTTCACTTTTTGTTTCTCCTGATGTGGGTTGTTTTCTATATTGTTCGGGATTATACTTAAAATTTTATTAGAGTTTGGTTATAATAATTTTCAAACTAAATAAAGGTGTTTACATGTGTATATTTTGTAAAATTGTTAATGGAGAAATACCTAATCAAACTGTTTTAGAAGATGAGAATTTTTTAGCGTTTAATGATATAAATCCTGCTAGAAAAGTTCATGTATTAATAATTCCAAAGGAGCATTATGACTCTTTTGATGTTATGCCTCCAAAAGTAATGGCAGGAATGACTGAATTTATTCAAAAAGTTGCATCAAAATTAGATGTAAAAAATAGTGGTTATAGATTAATTACAAATATTGGAGATGATGGGGGACAAGAAGTTCATCATTTACATTTTCATTTAATAGGTGGAGAGCCAGTAGGGCGTCTTGTTAGATAAGTTGTAGTTTAACTACAACTTACTATTTTGAATCTTCTTGAAACTTTCCTAAGTTCATTAGTTTTTCATATTTCATTTGATATCTTTGTGCTGGCGTTAATTGTTTTAACTCTTCTATAGAAGTTAAAAAATAGTCACCTAAAGCTTTTATGGCTTCATCTTTTTTTCTATGTGCACCAATTAATGGTTCATTAATTACATCGTCAACTAATTCTAAATCTTTTAAAGCTTCAGCAGTAATTTTCAATGCATTTGCAGCAGTTTCAACTTTTGCAGGGTCATTCCATAAAATTGCAGAACATCCTTCTGGAGAAATAACTGCGTAAACAGAATATCTCATCATTGCTAATTTATCAGCAACTGAAATTGCTAAAGCACCACCAGAACCACCTTCTCCAATTACTACAGATACTGTAGGAGTAGTAAGGTCTGAAAATTCATATAAATTTTTTGCAATTGCTTCTGATTGATTTCTTTCTTCTGCACCAAGTCCTGGATATGCACCTGGAGTGTCCACAAGCATTAAGATTGGAATATTAAACTTTTCAGCCATTCTTGCTGCTCTTAAAGCTTTTCTATATCCTTCAGGACTAGGCATACCAAAGTTTCTCATTAGCTTATTTTTAGTACCACGGCCTTTTTGTTCACCAATAACCATAACTTTTTGTTCACCAATATATCCAAGGAAACAAACAATAGCATTATCATCATCAAAATGTCTATCACCATGAATTTCATAAGCATCAGTCATTAGTCCTCTAATATAATCCATTGCATAAGGACGATCTGGGTGACGTGCTAGTTGAAGTTTTTGATAGTCGCTTAAATTTTTAAATGTTTTTTCAACTTCTTTTTCTAGCTTTTTCTCTAATATTTCTACAGCGTGTTCATCCGATTTTGTTTTTGCAATTGTAATATCTTCTTCTAATTTTTTTATCTTGTCTTCAAAATCTAAATAAGTTGCCAAATTATTCCTTTATTAAATAAATATTATTAGTCTTTAAATTTTCTAAAAATAATAGAACCGTTAGTTCCACCAAAACCAAAATTATTACTCATAACTGTTTCTAATTCAACTTCTCTAGCCGTATTAGGAACATAGTCTAATTGACAGTTTTCATCTTGATTTTCAATATTAATTGTTGGAGGAATTATTCCTTCATTTAGTGACTTAATAGCAAAAATTGCTTCAATCGCACCAGCAGCACCTAAACAATGACCAATTTGACCCTTTGTAGATGTAACAGGAGGACAATTTTCAACACCATTAAATAATTCAGTAATAGCTTTTGATTCATTAACATCACCAACTGGAGTAGAAGTTCCATGAGTATTAATATAATCAATTTTTGGTAATTCCCCAGTGATATTTTTTGCCATATCAAATGCTGCTTTCATTGCTCTTAATGGACCATCCATAACAGGAGCAGTAATATGATTAGCATCACCAGATTCACCAAATCCAATAATTTCACAATAAATTTTAGCACCTCTTGCACGTGCTGATTCTAACTCTTCAACAACTAATGCTCCTGAACCTTCACCCATAACAAATCCATCTCTATTTGTATCAAATGGTCTTGAAGCTTTTTTAGGTTCATCATTTCTTGTAGATAATGCTTTCATAGCAGCAAATCCACCAACACCAGCACCACAAACAGCACTTTCCGCACCTACAACTAGTATTCTATCTGCACCATTTAACATAATTGTTTTAGCTGCATCTGCAAGTGCATGAGTTGATGCGGCACATGCTGTAACGTGAGATAAACTTGGACCTTTTAATCCATGTTCAATTGAAATAAAACCACCAAGCATATTAACTAGTGATGAAGGGATAAAGAATGGTGAAATTCTTTTTGGGCCTCTATTTTCACATACAACAGAATTTTTTTCAATTGTTGATAATCCACCAATACCTGATGCAGAAATTACACCAAATCTTTCAGCAACATTATCATCTACTTTTTTATTTTCAGCATTTACAAAACCAGAGTCAATCATAGCTTCCTGTGCAGCTTTTATACCTAATTGAATAAATCTATCTGCTTTTTTTACTTCTTTTTTATCCATTACTGTTGTAGGGTCAAAATCTTTAACTTCTCCTGCTATTCTTACAGGGTATTCACTTGCGTCAAATAAAGTAATTGTATCAATTCCACATTCTCCAGCAACTACGGCTTTAAATGAATCTTCAACACTATTTCCTACAGAATTAATTGTTCCTAGACCAGTTATTACAACTCTTCTCATCAAAAATGCTCCAAATATATATTTAAATAATTCAATTTTTTATAAAATAAAAAAACTCAATAATTTAAAGAATAAAAAAGCCAGTATAAAATACTGGCTTCAGATTATAAAGCGTATAAAATTACGCGTTATCTTCGATGTATTTCATAGCATCAGCTACAGTTAAAATACCTTCAGCATCTTCGTCTGGAATTTCGATATCAAATTTTTCTTCTAACGCCATAACTAACTCAACAACGTCTAAAGAATCTGCACCTAAATCCTCAATAAACTTAGACTCTTCTTTAACTTCAGCTGCATCACAATCTAATTGCTCTACTACTACTTCTTTTACATCATCTAATAATGCCATATTCATTTCCTTTTATAAAATTATCGTCAAATTATAACACAAAAAGATTTAATTAATCTTTTTAAACGTATAAACCACCATTTACTTTTAAAATTTCACCTGTTATATATGAAGAGTGATTACTTAATAAAAATGCCACTGCATCGGCAATCTCTTTAGGTTGACCAAATCTTGATAAAGGGATATTTTTCTCATATTCTGCTTTAACATCATCTTTTAATTCGTCAGTCATATCTGTTTGAATAAATCCAGGTGTAACTGCGTTATATCTAATACCTCTTGCGGCTGCTTCTTTTGCAAATGATTTAGTCATAGCATTTAATCCACCTTTTGAAGCAGAATAATTTGTTTGACCAGGATTTCCCATTTCTCCAACAATTGAAGAGATATTTACAATAGAACCAAATCTTTTTTTACCCATAGCTTTTAAAGATGCTTTACATCCAATAAATGCAGATGTTAAGTTTGCAGCAATAACATCGTTAAAATCTTCTACAGACATTCTTAGAGCTAATTTATCTCTTGTAATACCAGCATTATTTACTAAGTAAGAAATCTCACCATCAGCATCAACGATTGTTTTAATTGCTGCTGTAAATTCATCTTCTTTAGTTACATCAGCTTTAACAATTGCAGCTTTACCACCAGCAGCTTCAATCTCTTCTTTGATTTTTTCTGCAGCTTCTGCTCCACTTCTATAGTTTATCCATACTTTTAAACCAAAACCTGCTAAAGTTTTAGCTATTTCCGCCCCAATTCCTCTACTTGCACCAGTAACTAGTACATTTGAACCAGTAAATTCCATATAAATCCTTTTGTAAATTTTTATAATTCTAATTTTGACGCATATTATATCAATTGTTGATATTTTTTTATATTAAACGCCTCTTTTATTATCCCAAACTCTAATATGAAGTCTATCACAATATTTAAAGCCATTTTCTATTGCCATATCAATAACAGTTTCGCTGTTTTGATTTATCTCTTTAGCTGTATCGCCCATTGGCATTAAGTATACTTCTGCTTTAGGAATTTGTTTTAGTATTGAGTTTATCTCTTCATTTGCTTTTATTTTAAATTTTTTATCAATTACAAATTTTAGATAAGAGTCTTTTGTATTATTTAAAATTTGAGTTAGCGTATCTATATTAACTCTTTTTTTTAGAGGCTCCAAAGAGTTTGAAAGTTTTACACTCATAGAAAATAATATCTTTTTTTGGTACTCTTTATTTAAGTTAATATTTAAAGAAGCATTTGTCTCTATTGTAATTTTATAGCCATTTTTTATATAATATTCTAATAAAGATTGGAACTCTTCATTTTGCCAATATAAAAGTGGTTCTCCACCAGTAATTACAATATCAACATTGTAATTTGGTTTTAATTCTTTTACTTTATTTATAATATCATCACATGACATTCTATGCCATTGCTCTTTAAATGCTGGGTCAACTGCATAGTAAGAATCACATGAACATTTTTTTATACCACTAGGAGTTTCATATTCTACATTAAACCCTTCGCATTTCATATTGCATTTTCCAACTCTAATAAAGATAGAAGGAGTACCTATTAGTTTCCCCTCTCCTTGTATTGTTGGACCGAAAATTTCATTTATTTCAAGCATATACGTGGCTTTTACTTTTTGGAGTTTCCGCAAACTCTACACTAGCAACTTTTATATTTAATTTATTCATCTTTTCTTGGGCAATTTCTAAAAACCATGCAGAAAGATTTTCACTTGTAGGCACAAAGTCTACTAGTACATATCCTTCATACATTTCTCTTATATGATTTGGTTCATCTTTTATTTTTGTTAAATCAACCATTTTATAACCTTGCTCAAACTCTATTAATTCAGTTTTATTATAATGAGGTAAAAGAGTTTCAAAAAGTGGGTCGTTTATATCTATAATAAACTTATGGTCTAACACATCATCTAAAAATGCTTTGAACCAGTTAAGATGTTTAAAATCTGTTACCATGCCATTTTCTAATTTTGATGATTCTAGGTATATTATTACTTGACCTTGATGTCCGTGTAGATGTCTACATTTTAAGCATGAATCAAGTGAAAAATCTGGATTTAATTCCTGAGACCAAACTCTATGACCATAACAAAAATCAAATGATTTAGATATTTTCCAAGTCATAATTTATCCTTTATAAGGAATTGGATCAGTTGAATTTGCTTCTTTAAAACCATTTAACCTTAATCTACAAGAATCACAAACACCACAGGCTTCCTCTTCTTCTTTATAACAAGACCAAGTATGTTCTAATGGAACATTTAATTCTATAGATTTCTCTACAATTTGGTTTTTCATAAGGTGAACAAGAGGAGTTTTTATTTCAAGTTTAGTACTCTTTTTTGTTCCTTCATTAATTGCTGTAGTCATATTATTTATAAATGTATCTGTACAATCAGGATATCCTGAACTGTCTTCTTCTACTACACCAATATATAAAGCTTGAGCTTCTTCTTTTTCTGCAATAGCAGTAGCAATTGAAAGAAAAATACCATTTCTAAAAGGTACATAAGTTATAGGTACGCCAGCTTCAATACCATTTGTTGGTATATCAATAGTTTTATCAGTTAATGCACTTGCACCAATTTGTGTGAAAAATGGAATATCAATTTCATACTTTTCTTTTATTTGTAAATCATTACAAATATCTCTAAATGCCTTTAACTCTCTATTTTCAGTTCTTTGTCCATAATTAAAATGAACAGCTATAATTTCATAACCTTCATTTTTTGCAATATATGAAGCTAAAGTAGAATCCATACCTCCACTTAAAATACATACTGCTTTTTTTGTCACGTTGTTATTCATTCGTTAAAAATTCCTTTTGATTTTTCGTAAAAAATTTCCAATTTATTGGTAGTACTTTAACAAAAGACTCTTTTTTGATATTTGAAACATTTTCATCAAGTATAATCATAGAGTTACAATTACTAAGAGTTGAAACCATACCAGGGCTTCTTTTTTGAGCACTTATAAAATACTCACCATCAAAATTACCAGGGATTACTGTTATTCTCCCTTTTTTATTTTTTAGGTCTTCACCCATTTTTGCAGATATAAAATTATGATAAGTTTCATTTGAACCTATTAATTTTTGTATTATTAACTTTCCAAAAACTTCAAATATAAGTGCTGAAGCTAAAGGGTTTCCTGGAAGATTTAATATATGTGTTTTGTCAATTTTTCCTAGTACAGTAGGTTTCCCTGGTTTAATTATAATTCCATCAAAAAGAGTTTCAAAATCTAATTCGTTAAAAGCATCTTTTGTAAAATCTGCATCTCCAACTGAAACTCCTCCCGAAGTTATAATTAAATCTGCATCTAAAGAGTTTTCTATTAATTCTTTAATTGATTCAATTGAATCATGAGCTTGACCAATAAAATCTATTTGTGCTCCAAGTTCTTTACATCTACTCATAAATGTTGGAGTATTTGAATTATATATTTGATAGTTTTCTGCTTTTTCATAATGTAATTTTAGTTCTTCACCACTTGCAAATACTACTACTTTAGGTTTTTTAAAAACTTTAATATGTGATATACCTTGAGAACTTAAAAGAGTAACTTTTGCAAAGTTAATAGTCTCTCCTATTTTGATTAAAGTATCGCCTTTATTTATATCTTCACCAATAAATCTAATATGTTGAAATTTTTTTATATCATTTGGTATAGTAATAAAATCATCTTCTAAATATTGACAATCTTCTTTTGGAATTATAGCTGTACAGTTATCTGGTACTTTTGCACCAGTCATTATTTTTACGCATTGGTTTTTTTCTAATAATCTATTGTTATTATCACCTGCAAAAATTGTATCTACTATTTTTAATTTTTCATTTTTATCTTCATATAAAATTCCAAAACCATCCATCGCAGAATTGTTAAACCTAGGTAAACAAATTGTAGCAACAACGTCTTGCGCACAAATTCTATCTTCTGAACTTTCAATTGGAATGATTTCATAGTTTAAATTAACATCAATATTTGAGATTGTTTTAATAGCTTCATTAACAGAAATAGCCATATTTTTCCTTTTACTAATACCTTATGACAAGTTAGATATAATACCAAAATTTTTTAAAAGTGAGTTTAACATGGAACTAATGAGTGATGCAATTATCACGCACGTATATACAATTTATTTATTTTTAGCAATTATGATTTTTAATTTTTATTCTGTTGTTACAGTAGATAATTTTATTAAATTAGCGAAGAGATTAAAGTTTATGACACCTATTTATCATTTGACAAATGCAATTGTTATATATACTGGAGCAATAGTTGCTGCATATGCACAAGTTTTTTCTTTTACTATAGGACTTATGATTCCTGCATCAATATTTTTATTGGTAATAGAGATAAAGAGATATAAAAAAATGAGAGTTATTAAAAGTACAGATATACAACTTCAAGAAGAGTTTATGGTTTATGCTAAAAAAATTTATACAATTGAAATTATGGTTTTAGTTTCAGTTTATATCATATCAAAAGTTTTTTAATGCAATTTACTTATCATCCTCAATCATCAGTAGACTTTTTAGAAATTCAAGAAGATACATATAAGTATCTTTTTAAAGCAAGACGTCAAAAAATATCAGATGAAATATATTTTAGAAATTTGGATGATAAGTATATTTATTTATATAAAGTAATTGATATAGATAAGAAAAAAGCTATATGTAAACTTATTTCAAAAGAAGAAAAGATAATTGAAAATTCAAAAAAATTACATCTTATCTGGTGTATTATTGATCCCAAAACTATTGAAAAGAGTTTAGCTTCATTGAATGAATTAGGTGTCTATAAAATTACATTTTTATACTGTGATTATTCTCAAAAGAATTTTAAAATAAATTTTGATAAATTAGAAAAAATATTAATAAATTCTTCTTCTCAATGTGGTAGAAGTTCTATAATCAAACTTGATGCATCTAGTAGTCTTGATGAATTCCTTCAAAACAATAATGATGTTTATGCATTAAATTTTTCTTCACAATTAATTGATGAAAAGAAAGAGTCTATTACTAAATTAATTATAGGTTGTGAAGGTGGATTTTCTAAAGATGAAGAAAATAAATTTGATAAAGAAAAAATTGTAGGATTTAAATCTAATTTAATTTTGAAAAGTGAAACTGCAATTATCTCAGCAGCATCAAAAATATTGATTTAAAAGATAGACAAAAAAGTCTATCTTTTAATATAGAAACTCACCAGCTTCTAACAATTGAGTGACATCTTGCACAGGCATTTAACATATCAGAATATGCATTTGCTGCGTTAATATAAGCTTTGCTATCTAAGTTTAATTCTAAAACATTTACATCTAAATCTATTCTTTTTGCTGCATTTTCAGCAACATTAACCATATGTTTTTTATTTTTTGGTAGATATTGAACAATTACTTCTTTTTCAGAAAATAAAGCATTTCCTTCTTTTACTAACTTTGAACCACTCTTGATCAATTCAAGATTGTTATTTAAAAAACCTTGTTGAATTTGAGTCATCCCATTTTCCATAATTGACATTGACTTTTTCATAATGTCTTCTGCCGATGCCATTGAAATAGTTAGCATAGTAGCTGCTAAAATATTGATTACTTTCATTTTTCTTCTCCTCTAAAGTTATTATATTTATTATATTATAAATAATATTAAAATAATAAAAAAAAAGGGATGGAAAAAATCCATCCCTTTGTAGTTATATGATTAGTTCTTAGTGAACATCTCTCCATTTACTAGCTTTCCATAACCATGCAAAGATAGCAAAAATAACTAAATAAATTAAGAATTTAGGACCTAAAGCTTCTCTATCAGCTTTACTAGAATCACCAACTTCTTGCATATAAGTAATTACTTGTTGTTCTGCATCAGCCGTTAAACCAACTCTAGGCATTGCAGTACCCTCTAAGTGTTTTTGAGGATCATTAATAAATGTATGTAAGTAAGACTCACCTCTTGATCTAATGTATTGTGATAAATCTGGAGGTAATTTACCCATATATGCTTTGATATTTTCATCAGGAGTAAATGCAGCCATTGTACCTTTTTGCATATCACCATATTTAATAGCGTGACATCTTTGACAAGCGTCAGCAAATACTTCTTTATTTGTCATTTCTTTTGGAGCAATAGATTGCAAGTATGCTACCATATCTGCAATCTCTTGTGGTTGCATCCAATCGTAATTAGGCATTGGATGAGTTGCACCATCTTGGAACTTATGTTCAGTTTTTGCAGCTTTTGCAGGATTTTTAATAAATGCTGCTAAATAATCAGCATTATAAATTTTACCAGCAGAAGATAAATCTGGTGGAACAACACCATAAGATGCAGCAGAAGTTTTATCATCCATTAATGGAGGAAAACTTTGTGATGTGATTGAGTGACAAGCAATACAGTTCGCTTGAACTAAAGCAGCACCTGCTTCAGCATTTCCTTTCATCCCTTTAAGTCCATCAGCATCTTTAAATTGATAATCAGCAGCATCTACGTGAGGATGCATTTGAGAGTGAGCGAATGGTTCAACTCCCCAGTATGTAATTAGTGTTAAAGCAACTACTACTGCTAAAATTTTTAATTCTCTCATTATGCACCTCTCTTTTTAGCATCAATTTTTGTAAGTATTGGTAATGCTACGAATAGTAAAATAAATACTACTGCCGCAAAGAATCCAACCCAAGCATTTGCCCCTGTTGGAGGTAATTTACCATATACAGTTAATACTATTAAGTCAACCATTAATACCCAGAACCATGCGAAGAACATAGGTCTTTTATGTGCAGGTAAAATATCTGGATCTCTATCTAAGAATGGTAATAATAAGAATGCAACGTTTGCGAAACCGAATGCAGCTAAACCAATATCAAATGCTTTAAATCCAGCAATATCAAAGAAGAAACCTCTTAATACTTCATACGACCATAAGAAATACCACTCAGGATAAATATGTGCAGGAGTAACCATGTTATCAGCAGGATCGAAGTTAACTGGGTCCATTGCAAAATTATAATGGAAGAATACTAAGTAGAAGTAGAAAATTAAGAAAATACCAAGTACAGCAAAATCTTTAGAGATAAATACTGGCCAGAAAGGAATAACTTTAGATTCTTTTTTATTCCCTGCTAAATATTTTTCAGCTTCAGCATCATAATCAATATCTTCAGAAGTTTGGTTATTAACATGAGGAATTCTTAATGTATAAAAGTGTAATCCAATTATTGCCATAATAGAAATAGGTAATAAGAATACGTGTAACATAAAGAATCTAGTTAATGTAGCATCAGCAACGTTAAAGTCACCTCTAATCCATACAACTAATGCATCACCAATTAATGGAATACCACCAAAAAGGTTTGTAATAACCATTGCAGCCCAGTAAGACATTTGTCCCCATGGTAACATATATCCAGAGAATCCAGCAGCTGAGAATGTCATGAATAATAACATACCAGAAATCCAGATCATCTCTCTACCTTTCTTATAAGAACCGTAGTAGATACCTGTAAGCATGTGAATATAAATAATTAAGAAGATAACAGATGCAGCAACACCATGCATGTGTCTAAATAGCCATCCGTATGCAACTTCTTGCATAATTGTATAGTTAACTGAGTCAAATGCTAAATTAACATCTGGTTTGTAGTACATCATTAAGAAAATTCCAGTAATAACTAGAATTTTAAATGTTACTGCAAGTAATACTCCCATAGCCCATAAAAAGTTAATATCTTTTGGAATCCAATATTCCGTCATCATAACTTTTGTAAAAGTAGTTGTGTTTAACCTTTGGTCAAACCATTCACCAAGTGAATTTGCTTTTTCAATTTTTGCCATTTACTACTCCTTACGCCATCATCGCAGCTGCGATTTTTTTGTATTCAGGACCTTCTTCACCAAGAACAATTTGAGTTCCTTTTACACTAAATGGAGGTAGATCTAGAGGTCTAGGAGGAGGACCAAATGTTTGCTTACCACTTGAATCAAATTCCCCACCGTGACATGCACATTTCCAAGTACTTTTTTTCCATGCTGGAATACATCCTAAGTGAGTACATAATCCAATAGCAACGATAAATCTATCGTTTCCAATAATTAAATCTCTTTCAGATTTTTCCATTTCTGCTGATTTCTTAAGAACAAAAATTGGTTTACCTCTCCACATAACTGTAGTTGGTTCACCAGCTTTTAGCCCACTAAGTTCAACATTAGTAAATCCTCCAGCTAATACACTTGGTAATGGATCCCACGCTTGTTTCATACCAACAAGAGAGGCAGCTCCACCTACTGCAGCAACTGCAGCAAATGTAAAACCTAGAAAATCTCGTCTATTTGTGTTGTTAGACATTTAGCTTCCTTATTTTAAAATTAAATCTAGATATTATATTGAGAATTTACTTAAAGAGATATGACCTATGTCAATAATGGTCTTTTTTTGGGAGAGGTGTGCTTAATTTACACACTGTAATTATAAGCTAAACTTATTAAAGAGTTTCTACCCTTTAATAAATTTAACGATTTCTTCTTCAATATTTTCTTTATTTATTACTGAATCATGATTGATTTTTGCAGAAAATAATTCTTTTATACTTGAAGGTAATGTAGCATTATATTCTTTAGAAATTATTTCTAAAGCCTCTTTATCTACGTAAGAAGTGCTATTTTCATGTAATGCATTTAATACAGTTGGTGAAAATTTTGTCCACTCTGCAGTTGAATAAATAACTGTTTTTAAATCTTTTTCTTTTAATTCTTCATAAGCTTTTAAACAAGTAGCTGTATGTGGATCCATTAAATATCCATCATCTAAAAAGTTTTTTATAACTTTTGCTCCATATGCATCATCTGAATTAATTGCACTAAAATATTTTTTTAATTCTTCAGTCTCTTTTTGAGTCATTGTAAAAATTTTCTTTTCATTTAAATCATCAAAAAATTCTTTTGTTCTTTTAGGTCCATATAAAGAATAAATAACTCTTTCAATATTTGAAGATTTTAAAATATCCATTGCTGGTGATTTTGTAAGTTTTAATTCTTTATCTCTAATATCATAAACACCAGTATTAATCCATTGTGTTAAAATATCATTTTCATTAGAAGCTACTAAAAGTTTTTCAATTGGTAATCCCATTTCTTGTGCATAAAAACCTCCAAGAACATTTCCAAAGTTTCCACTTGGAACTACTAAATAAATCTTTTCACCAAATGTAATTTCTTCTTGTTTATGTAGTTGGATATATGACCAGAAGTGATAAATGATTTGAAATATGATTCTTCCAAAGTTAACAGAGTTTGCAGCAGATAATTTAATTCCATCTCTTTCTAATTCATCTTTAAAAGATTGAGATGCTAAAAGATTTTTAAGTGCAGATTGTGCATCATCAAAGTTTCCATGAATACCTAATACTTTTAAGTTATCTCCGTCTTCACAAACCATTTGAAGTCTTTGAACATCAGAAGTTCCACCATCTGGATATAGACAAGCCACTTGGATATTTTCTTTATTTTTAAAAGTATTTAATGCAGCTGGTCCAGTATCTCCTGAAGTTGCAGCAAGTATTAAATAGTGCTCATCTCTTTTTTTTGCAATTGAAGAAAGAATAGAACCAAATGGCTGTAAAGCCATATCTTTGAAAGCTCTTGTTGGTCCGTGATATTGCTCATGTACAAATAAGTCATCTTTTACACGTACTACTGGACATGGATTAGAAGCATCATCAAAATTATCATAAAGAGCTAATGCTTTGTTAATTTCATCATCATCGATATCGATTTCAAAAGCTTTTAAAATATCAAATGCAAGTTCTTTATAGCTTTTATCTACATGATTTTGAATAA
Organism: Arcobacter sp. LA11; assembly: GCF_001895145.1. Taxonomy (NCBI): domain Bacteria; kingdom Pseudomonadati; phylum Campylobacterota; class Epsilonproteobacteria; order Campylobacterales; family Arcobacteraceae; genus Arcobacter; species Arcobacter sp. LA11. The sequence goes on from NZ_BDIR01000002.1 coordinate 153,865, forward strand.
AATTCTCTTCAAGTTTTGGTAACTCTTTTGGTACATATAGTCCACCAAAAGATGCACTTGGATTTAAAATAGCATGTGAAAATGTTGCCTCAACTGGCTTAATTCCATCATTTCCTCTAGTTTCAACAAAATTCATTATATATCCTTAAAAATTGTCCCAATTTTGAAGGGACTTATCATTTTCTAATTTCTTTTAACACAATTTGTAAAAATTGTTAAAGAAACAAATCCTAAAGAGAGTAATTAATTACTCTTAAGCTTCATCGTTTAATAATTTTTCCATATCAATCCCATTGTTAGGATTGTCTCTTCTTAAAAATTGAGTTCCAATACCATCACTAGTAAATAACTCTAATAAGATAGAGTGTTCTACTCTTCCATCAATAATATGTGCTTTATTAACTCCATTATGAATAGCTTCAATACATGAATCAACTTTAGGAATCATTCCTCCTGCAATTGTTTCATCTTTTTTATATGCTTCAACTTCATCTTTATCTAATGAAGTTAGAAGTGTTCCTTCTTTATTCAATACACCAACTGTATCTGTTAGGAAAAGTACTTTTTGAGCATTTAATGCACTCGCAACTTTTGATGCTGCTACATCTGCATTGATATTAAATCCTGGGTGATTAGGTTCCGCACTATCTGCAATTGGAGCAATTACAGGGATAAATCCTTGCTCTAATAGATTATTTATCATTTCAGCATTAATCTCAGTTACAACACCTGTATATCCAAATTTTCCATCTTCTTTTGGAACAGCTTTTATAATTGAAGAATCTTTTCCTGAGATACCAATTGCTTTTGCTCCATGGTGATTTAACAGTGAAGTGATATTTTTATTTATCTCTCCACTTAATACCATTTCTACAACTCTCATAGTATCCTTTGATGTTACTCTATGACCATTTATAAATTCAGATTTTATTTCTAGCTTTTCTAGAAGCTCAGAAATTCTAGCTCCTCCACCATGAACAATAACTGGTTTAATTCCAACTAGTGAAAGTAAAACTATGTCTTCTGCAAATTTTTCTTGCAGTTGAGGACTTGTTTGTGCTGAACCACCATATTTAATAACTATGGTTTTACTACTAAACTTTTTTATATATGGAATTGCGTCAAGTAGGGTTTGTACTTTATGTTGTTTTTTTTGCATAGGTTTTTGACCTTTTTTTAGTATCCATTTTTCTATAAGTTCGGCATTATACTGGAAATTAACTTATTTATTAAATAACTGTTTATAAAGGGATAATTAAGTAGGAAGTTTTTAATGATGGGTGAAGTTAACTATATATTAACTTCTAATACTCTTCTTTGAGTTCCCCATCTTTTAAAAGATCTTTTGAAAATACAACACTTTTATTTCTACCTGTATCTTTAGCTTCATATAAGGCCATATCAGCATATTTTAGACATTGCCAGAAATTATCCGTATGTGTAGGAAAAATTGAAGCTCCTATACTAATTGTCTTAGTAAAAGATGTTGATCCCACTGGAATTTCTTTCTTAGAAAAAGCAATTCTAATTTTTTCGGCAATCTCAAATATATAGTTTTCATCACAATTGTAAAGTAAAACAATAAATTCTTCGCCACCAAATCTTACAACAACGTCAGACTCTCGCGAGTTTTCAACTAAAGTTTGTGCAATAATTTTAATCGCTTCATCACCTACATCATGACCATAAGTATCGTTAATCATTTTAAAGAAATCAATATCAGCCATTAGAATACCATAAGGTATCTCTGTACGTTTAACTTGTGAAATAATTGTTTTAACAGATTCTTCTAAGTATTTTCTATTAAATAATCCTGTCAAAGGATCAGTTCTAGCTGTACGCTCAAGAATATACATAAGTTTTTTGCTAACGATTTCTGGTTTGGCAGTATCAATATAATCTTGGATTGATGGCAAGATATTACGTATTCTATTGTGCTCTTCTTCAGAATCTGAGATTATTGATACAATAAAATCTAAATCATTTGAAATAGAATATGGAATACAAATATAAAAATTCTTTACGTCATCATTAAATTTGTTACACATATTTTTAAATTGGCAAGAATCAACGATAGTATTTGTTCTATCTGCTCTACATCCTTCTTGTGCTTGACAATGGATTTCTTTTTCCATATAAACTACATTTACATCTTTATGAGTTGTATCTGCTTCGATAAAATTAAAGTCAGAAAGCCCAAATTTTTCTCGAAAGACAGATGCTAGTCTATTATAAACCTCTTTTATATCTTCATCATGTTCAATAGTTTTTCTAAATCTATATATATCTGCAAGACGATTAACCGTGCTTTTTACATCTATAAGAGGATCCATTTTTTTTCTTTTTTGATGAACTAAAAAGACATTTATTTTTTGCTCGATATCATCTAAAGTAGTTTGTAATTTTTCTAATAATCCATCGATCCAACTTGCAACTTTATCACTCTCTTTACCTTTTGTTAGACCAATTCTATCCGAGTAGTCTCCACTTTGTGCTTTTTTCATTACACGATTAATTGATTCAAAAAGAGTCAAGAATGGAGAAATAAGTTTATTTACAAAAATAAGAATAAAAATAATTAAAACCAATGCAATAACAATAGTATTAAATACAGTTTTCATACCTGCTTCTTTGATATCATCAATAGACATAGTAATTGTAATTGCTCCTAAGGTATCACCTTGTTTTGCAGTGTGACATGAAAGACAATCAATTGTTCCATCAGCAGTACCTATATATGGAATAGTGATTCTATAAGAACTTTTTCCAAAAATCCTTTCTTCAACTACAGTTTTTTCAATTCCTTCTTGTAAAACATCTTCATCAATTTTGTCTCTAGCAACTTCATTGTTATTACCTTCTCCAAATTGCTCAATAACAGCAGGTGCACGTGAAAGCCAGATTTCATCTACGTTTTCAAGTTTCGCAATTTGATCTAGAAATAATTCACGATTATCTATAACACCATTTACCATATGTGATGTTAGACTGTGTTTAACGGTTTGTGCAATAGCTTTAGCTTTATGCTCAACACTATTTAAACCATAGTCTCTAAAGTTCATAATAATATTTACAATTAAAATAATAAATATAATCGACATTACAAAAAAAAGTGAAAGTGAAATTTTACGTTTAGAATCCATGAGCATACCTTGAGAAAAGATAAAAGAAAAATTTTATCATTAACTAACTTAAATAATTATATTAATTTAATTAATAATCTAAATATAAGAAAAATAGTAATTTTTTCTTAAAAGTACTTAATCCTATTTATTGTACAATCCAATTTATGAAACATTATTTAGCTTATAAAGCAAGTGCCGGAAGTGGGAAAACTTTTGCATTAACTGTACGATATATCACGCTATTACTATTAGGTGCAAAGGTAAAAGAGATATTAACTTTAACCTTTACAAATAAAGCTGCAAATGAAATGAGTGAAAGAATTTATCATACGCTATTAAATCTAGGGAATGATGAAGCCTATTTAAATGCAATAATTGAACAATCAAATTTAACAAAAGAGCAAATCTTATCGAAAAAAGAATTTTTAGTTGAAGAATTCACAAATTCAGCTTTATCAATTTTTACAATAGATAAATTTATAAATAAAATTCTAAGAGAATTTTGTGGATATATTGGAATAAGTGATGATTTTGAAATAAAAGAAGATGATGTAGAAGTATTAAGTAATAAGTTTCTTCAATCTTTAGATTTAAAAAGTTTTGATAAATTGATTGATTTTTCACTATTTGAGAAGAAAAAATATTCATCACTTTTTGATATATTTAAAAATCTACTTGAAAAGAATGAAGAAGTAAAGATTTTAGATATTGATGCAAGTTTAATAAACTTACAAAAACAAGAAGCATTGAAAGAAGCTTATAAAATAAAAGAGTTTATTTTGAACTCTCCTGTTTCTTCAGATGCAGCAAAAAAAGCTGTAGATTTTGATTCTTTCGATACTTTATTAGAAAAAGGTAAAACTTGGTTAACAAAGGATTGTGCAGCTGATTTTAGAACTTTTAAAAAATGTTCTAACGACTTACTTGAAAGCTATTTTTCTAAGTTAAAAGATGAAGTAGGGATATATTACAAAATTAGGTCTGGTTTTAGTTTAAGTAGATTATTTGAACTATATAAACTCTTTAAAGATTATAAAATAAAATATAATAAATCAAAAAATAGTCTTCATTTTGATGATATCTCAAATCTTACTTATGAACTTTTATCTTCAAAAATTGATAAAGATTTTTTATATTTTAGATTAGATTCAAAATTTTCTCATATTTTAATTGATGAGTTTCAAGATACTTCTTTACTTCAATATAAGATTTTACAACCTTTAATTGAGGAGATTCTTTCAGGACAAAAAGAAAATTTTAAAACTTTTTTCTATGTAGGAGATACAAAACAATCAATCTATAGATTTAGAGGTGGGAAAAGAGAACTTTTTGATTATGTTTTAAAAACAAATTCAAATGTAGAAGTAGAAATTTTAAATACAAATTATAGATCATGTGAAGCTATTGTAAATTTTGTAAATGAGTCTTTTAACAACTTACCTACATATGAATATCATGATCAGTTTGCAATTCATAAAAATGGATTTGTAGAAGTTTATGAAGATGAAGTATTGCTTGAAGATGAAAAATTTAAAAATATTGCAAAAAAAATATCAACACTTATGCAAAATGGTGTAAATAGTAATGATATTGCAATTTTAACTTATACAAATAACGATGTATTAAATTTATACTCTTATTTAAAGAAAATGTTTCCAAGTTTAAAAATCACTACAGAAATGACATCTAAGCTTATAAATCAAGAAAATGTAAAAGCTGTAATAAATGCAATAAAATTTTTATACTTTGAAGAGAGTATATATAAAGAGAATGTAAATGCAATTATTGGAAAGGCTCCTTCAAGTGATTTGTTTTTAGATGTTGATATTAAGAAATTAAGTATTCAAGATGTGATTTATAAAATAGCAATGGATTTGGATATTATTGATGATAATGTGGTTAAGTTAATTGAACTTTGTTCTTCTTATAAAAATATTGTTGAGTTTGTATATGAAATAGATAAGCTAGATGCTTCAATGCAAAATTCAGAACAAGTGGGATTGCAAATATTAACAATTTTTAAATCAAAAGGTTTAGAATTTCATACTGTGTTATTACTTGATAGAATAAAACAAAAAAATTCTGATAGAAGTTCTTTGCTTTTTGAATATGATGATGTTCATTTAAAAAATATTTATTATAAAATTTCAAATTTAGAAAACTATAATGAAGATTATAAAAATGCTTTACAAAAAGAAAAGAGCTTAGCTTTAGAAGATGAATTAAATATTTTATATGTTGCTATGACAAGAGCTAGAAACAACATGATTATTTTCAAGAAGGAAAAAAAATCAGTTTTTGATTTATTAAATTTAAAAAGTCAAACTATTGGTGATATAGTTATTAGTGAAAATAAGAGTAAAAACTATGAAAAGATTGAAAAAGTTACCTATACTCCTTTATTTTTAGGAGTACAAGAAAAACCAATTTCAAAAGCGAATGATGAAAAAGATTACACTTTACATGCAAAGTATTTTGGTATAGCCACACACTATAGTTTGGAGATGATGAATACTTTTGATAAAGAGTCTTTGTCTACTTCTGTTAATTTAGCAAGAAATAGATATTCTAGTTATTTAAGTAGTGATGATTTTATTAAAATTGAGAATAGGATATTAAAATTAATAAATGATACTGAATTTAAATCTTTAACAAATGATTGTGAAATTTCAAAAGAGCAAGCTCTAATTTATAGAAATGAATTAAAAATTATTGATTTATTAGTTAAAAAAGATGAAAAACTTTATATCTTTGATTATAAAACAACTAAGGATGAATTAGAAGAGCATATATTTCAAGTAAGTCATTATAAAAAAGCTATTAAAGAGATATTTGATACTAATGAAGTTTATTCATATATAATCTATTTAAAAGAAGATGAGGTTAAGTTAAAAGCTGTCTAAACAAAGTATCTTATTGATGCAAATCCGTAGGCTCTTGTTTTTGAAATTTGACTTATATGTTCTTCATCTATAATTCCACCAAGAGCAATAATATCTAGGTCTTCATAGACTCGAATAGTCTCTCTTAGTTTTGCCATACCTTTTGCTTCTGGTTTATTTGGAGAGAAAAAAATTGGAGAGTAGGTAATCGCATTTACATGTTGTTTTTGTGCATTTTCTATATCTTTATAATTATGGCAAGAAATTACTGTGTAGAGGTCTAAATCTTTAGCTTTTTGTATTTTATTAAATTGTTCAGATGTAAGATGAACTCCTGTTGCTTTTAGTTTCTTTGCAAGCTTGTAGTTTCCATTGATTAATATTTTTTCAATATTAAACTCTTTACATATCTTTACAAAAACTTTTGCAAGTTCTTTAAAATTTTCAGAGCTTTTATCTCTAAAGCAAGCCATATCAACTTTTTTTAGAGTTAATGCTTTTTTTAAATTTTCTTCAAATATTTTTACATCATTTGAATAATATAGAGGATCAGTTATAAGATAACTAATCAAATTTTCCCGTATTATTTTTAATCCTTTACATTCTCTTTATATAAGAATTCTATAATAGTTTATATTAAAATAAAGGGTATGTTATGAGACTAGTTTTTATAATTTTGATATCTTTATCTTTAGCATTTTCTTATGATACTACTGATAATAGAAGTTTAGACTTAAAATTTAAAACTTTAGGTTGGAATACTAATTGGAAAAAACATGTGATTTCTTATGATGAATTATTAAGTGGTGGTCCCTCTCGTGATGGTATTCCTCCAATTGATAATCCAAAATTTATATCGGTTGAAAAAGCAAAAAGTTGGATTGGAGATAAAGAACCTGTAATTTTTTTAGAGATAGATAAAAAAGTAAAAGCTTATCCTATTTCTATATTGATGTGGCATGAAATTGTAAATGATACTTTAGCTGATAAAAAAATATCAGTAACTTTTTGTCCCTTATGTAATTCTGCAATTGTGTTTGATAGAGTTTTAGATGGTGTTGAATATGACTTTGGAACATCAGGACTTCTAAGAAATTCTGATTTAGTAATGTATGATAGACAAACAGAATCTCTATGGCAACAGTTTACAGGAGAAGGAATTGTAGGTGAAATGGTTGAAAAACAATTGAAATTTGTAGCTTCTTCCTTGGTTAGTTTTAAAGATGTATATACAAATTTCCCAAATGCACAAATCCTTTCAAAAAATACTGGTTTTAATAGAGATTATGGAAGAAACCCATATTCTGGATATGATGATATAAATCAAACGCCGTTTCTTTTTGATAAGAAGTCTGATAGTAGATTAAGACCTATGCAAAAAGTTTTAACATTATCTTTGAATGATGTTGATAAAGCATATACTTATGATGCATTAAAAAAAGATATTGTTTACAATGATAAAGATTTAGACTTAGTATTATTTTATAAAAAAGGAACGAATGCAGCTTTAGATAGAAGTTTAATAAGAGACTCTAAAGATGATGGTTCGTATACAGTGTACAGTAATTTCTTAGATGATAAAAAATTAGATTTTTTTCATAAAAATGGAAAATTTATGGATAGAAATACAAAATCCACTTGGAATATTTTTGGCCTTGCTATTGATGGAAAGCTAAAAGGTAAACAATTAAAACCTATAGTTCATGCGGATCATTTTTGGTTTTCTTGGGCAGTTTTTAAACCAAAAACTTTAATTTATAAATAGTAGTAAAAAATTTAGACATAAAAAAAGGAAGAAACGAAAGCTCCTTCCTCTTGTGTGTATTAAGTTTTTTATTTCTTAATGGTCTTCTTCTGCCATCATAACAGATCCAGCAATATAAACATAAGTTAATATACTGAAGATAAACGCTTGAAGAACACCAAACGCTGTTAATAAAAAGAAACCAGGAAGTGGTAGTAACCAAGGTACTAACATTAGAAGTACCATAAGGAACATATCATCTCCTCTAATTGAACCAAAAAGTCTAAATGATAATGAAATAATTCTTGAAATATGAGAAATGATTTCAATAGGAAACATTAAAGGAGCTAAAATAGGCATAGGTCCCATAAAGTGTTTAAAATAGTTGTAGAAACCATTTATTTTAATACCAACATAGTTATAGTAAACAAAAACAATAAGTGCTAAACTTAAAGTAAAGTTGATATTACTTGTAGGTGATTCAAAACCTGGAATAATACCAATCATATTTGCACCAAAAATAACTAAAGCTAAAGAACCAATTAATGGTAAATATCTTCTAGCATTTGTCTCTCCCATTGTATCCGCACCCATTGCTACTATTCCCCCAATGAATGTTTCTAAAACATTTTGTGCTCCAGTTGGAACTAATTGCATTTTTTTTGTTGCAGAGTTAACTACTAATAGTAAAATTCCTATCACTAAAACATAGTGTGATAAGATAATCCATTCTTGCCCGTGTCCACCGATGGCACCTAAGAATGTAAACAGTCTTCCTTCCATTTTCTTCCTTTTATGTTCTTTCTTTGACTAAAATATACTGAACATTATATATTTTGTTTACTAAATTTTTTATAAATGCACAAAATGAAAACTAGATTTGCTTAAATCTGTAACCATTTTGTTTCAATTTTTCCCTTATTAGTTTTTGATGTTCTTCACCTTTTGTTTCTAAGGCAATTGTTATGTGGGCTTCCCCAAATTCTAACTTAATAGAATTTCTATCATAATCAATTTGAACTATATTTGCAGAACATAATTTAAAAATTTCAGTTAAATGTGTAAGAGAACCTGGTTTGTCCATTAGAGTTATTACAAGATTCATTTTTCTATTTGATTTAACTAAACCTTTTTCAATAATTTGAGAAAGCATAGTTACATCAATATTTCCTCCACTAATAACTGCACAAACTTTAGAATCTTCAATTTCTACTTTTTCATGCATAATTGCAGCTGTTGCAACTGCTCCTGCACCTTCAACAACTAGTTTATGTTTTTCTAATAAAAATAGAATTGCATTTGCAATTTCATTGTCATTTACTTCAACTATGTCATCTACATAATCAATAATAATATCTAAAAGCTTTGGTGTTACATCTCTTACAGCTATACCATCTGCAATAGTTCTAACTGCAACAGAATCAATTGGTATTTGTGATCTATATGATTCTTTCATAGCTTTTGCACCGCTTGCTACAACACCAACGATTTTGATATCTGGATTTATACTTTTTGCTGCAATTGCAATTCCTGCAATTAATCCACCTCCACCAATTGGTACAATTAATTGTTTTAAATCTGGTACTTTTTCAAGTATCTCAATTGCAATTGTTCCTTGTCCTGCAATTACATCATCATCTGCAAAAGGATGGATAAACTCTTTATTTTTTTCTTCAGAGAATTTCATTGCAGCTTCATATGCTTCATCAAAGTTTTCACCATGAAGTATTACATTTGCTCCGTAAGATTTCACTCCCGAAACTTTTGTTAATGGAGTTGCTTCTGGCATAAAAATTGTTGCTTCACATCCAAAGTGTTGTGCTGAATATGCTAAACCTTGTGCATGATTTCCTGCACTTGCTGCTACTACACCTCTATCTTTTTTATCTTGAGATAAGTTTGCAACTCTATTAAAGGCACCTCTTAATTTGAAACTTCCTGTTAGTTGTAAATTTTCTTTTTTAAAGTATATTTCACTATTGAATGTTTCACTTAAAATAGGAGCTTTTGAAAAAGGAGTATTTAGTGCCACACCATCTAAGTTTTTTTCTGCTTCTTTTATATTGCTTATAGTTATCATTTTTTTGCTTTTCATTTTAATTGTCTATAATAGTATCTAAAAACAGTTTTTATTTCTTTAAATAAAAACTATTTTTAGATAGAGCTAGAAGCTCTATCTATTTTCCTTTCTTATATAATTTACTGCTTCAACCATATTTTGAAGACTTTGTTTTGTTTCTTCCCATTTTCTAGTTTTTAACCCACAATCAGGATTTATCCATAATTGTTTTTTAGGAAGTACCTCAAGTAAAAGCTTGATTTGTTTAACCATTTCTTCTACGCTGGGAACTCTTGGACTATGAATATCATAAACTCCAGGACCTACTTCTTGTTTATATCCTACTTCTTTAAATATTTTTAGAAGTTCATTCCCACTTCTTGCTGTTTCTATTGATATTACATCTGCATCCATTGCTTCAATTGTTTTAATAATGTCATTGAATTCACTGTAACACATATGAGTATGGATTTGAGTCTCTTCTTTTGCGGAGCTTACTGCAATTTTAAAATCTCTAACAGCCCAATCTTCATAAGTTTTTATTTTTTCTTTTCTTAAAGGGTAACCTTCTTTAAATGCTGCTTCATCAACTTGTATGATTTTAATTCCGGCATTTTGTAAATCATCAATCTCATCACTTAGAGCAATTGCAATTTGCTTTGAAACTTCATCTTTTTGTTTATCATCTCTTACAAATGACCAATTTAAAATAGTAACAGGACCTGTTAACATACCTTTCATAATCTTTTTAGTTTTACTTTGTGCATAAGTTATCCAATCAACTGTCATAGCTTTTGGTCTACTAATATCACCATAAATAAATGGAGGTTTTACACATCTACTTCCATAAGATTGAACCCAACCATTTTGGCTAAATCCATAACCTTTTAGTTGTTCTCCAAAGTATTCAACCATATCATTTCTTTCAGGTTCTCCATGAACTAGAACTTCTATACCGCACTCTTCTTGAAATGAAATACAATCATTTATATAGTTTTTCATTTGTGTCTCATATTCATCTTTTGAGATAGTGTTTTTTTTATAGTCTCTTCTTGCTGTTCTTACTTCAGGAGTTTGAGGGAAAGAACCAATTGTAGTAATTGCTAAGTCTTTATAATTTAAAAGTTCTTTTTGAACTTTAATTCTATCTTCATATTTTCCATTTCTTTGAAGTTTTGAAAAGTTTGATACTCGTTTTTGTACCTTTTCATCATGAATGATTTTAGATGTTTTTCTATCATGGTTAGCATGAATATTTCCTTCAAAAACTTTTGTTTCTTTATCGTCTAATGAATTAACACCATTATAAAAGATTTTAGAAATAAGTTTAATTTCTTCTAACTTTTCAACTGAATAACTTAACCAATTTTTAATATTCTCATCCATTTTATCTTCATATTTTAATGAAAATGGAGTATGAAGAAGAGAACAAGATGATGAAATAATCAAATTATTTTTATCAATAACTTTTGAAATCTCTCCTAATATTGACAGACTATTTTGAATATCATTTTTCCAAATATTTCTTCCATCTACAACTCCTGCAATTAATTTCTTTTTATTTCTTGCAATAGTTGCTAAAGATTCAAAATTTTCTTCTCCATATAAGAAGTCAAGACCAATTCCCCAAATAGGAGTTGTAACTAAAATTTTAGTTGCCTCATTTGAGTGCTCAAAATATGTTGTAACAATAATTTTTAAATTGTTAGTAACAATTGATAATCTATCATATACTGGTTTTATAAGACTTAATACTTTTACTTCATTGTCTTTAGCAAATATAGGTTCATCAATTTGTATTGTTACAACTTCATCAAGTTTTGCAATCTCTTTTAAAAGTTCTTCATAAACTGGAAGAATTTTTCCAAGTAATTCATAGGGGTCTTTTCTATCAACTCTTTTTGAAAGTCCCAGAAATGTTATAGGACCTATTAAATTGATTTTTGTTTTTATCCCAAGTGTTTTTGCTTCTTTATATTCATTAATGATTTTTGAAGCATTTAATTTATATTCATCTTCTAAACTTAATTCTGGAACAATATAATGATAGTTTGTATTAAACCATTTTGTCATTTCCATAGCAACGGTAGTGTCATTTCCTCTGGCCATAGAAAAATATAATTCTTCACCTCTTAAGTTTTTAAATCTATTTGGAATAGCATTTAACATGATAGAGGTGTCTAAAATATTATCATAAAGTGAAAAGTCATTTGAACTTATATATTCAATACCTGCATCTTTTTGATATTCCCAATGACGTGCTTTTAATTTACTTGCTACTTCTTGTACTTCATTAAATGAACAATTATTTGCCCAAAAACTCTCTAATACTTTTTTTAGTTCTCTTTGTTCTCCAATTCTTGGAAAACCTATTACATATGATTTTGACATTACTATATTTCCTTAATATTTAATATTTTTTGTTTTATTTTAAAATTGATATTAAAGTTAGTAATGGTGGGTGTACTCCTGTGCGTCTAAATGCAAAAAATTTACAATAATAAAGGCATCGGGGAATAAATTTAAAAAGTGTTACTGTAAGTTGTGTTTTTATTTTAAAAAAGCAATCACAGTGACATGGTTTACTAAAATTTTGTTGTAAACATAATGTTAGTTCTTCAAGTGGAGGGTCACTTTCATCATATTCAGCACATTCTCTAGAGTTGTTGTTACATAGAGTATGTTCAGCCTTTATTATTAGGTTTTGCATTTTACTTTGAACAGCGTGTGCTTGTATACTAGCAAATGTAAAATAGTTTTTTCCAAAACCTTTAGGCGATTTCATTGTTTTCCTTTCATAAGATATATTTTGTGTAATTTATCGAAAAAGAGCTTAATAATATACGGAGGTCTTTTTTTTTAATAAAAATAGGCTAATATTGCAACAAAAATAAAATAAGGTCAAGTTTGAAATTTACGTTTGTAACACTTTTCCCTAATCTTATCGAGCCATATTTTTATGATTCAATTTTAAAAAGAGCAGTAGACGCAGAGTTTATAAGTTATGAGTTTTATAATCCAAGAGATTATACTACTAATAAACATTTAAAAGTTGATTCTCAAATGGTTGGTGGTGGAGCAGGGATGCTTATGACATGTCAACCTCTTTTTGATTGTTTAGATAAAATAAAAGAAGAAAATGAAGATGCCTATATTATCTTTCCTCTTGCTGCTGCAAAACCATTTAAACAAAATGATGCAAAAAGACTAGCAAAAAAGAAAAATATAGTTTTTGTAAGTGGTAGATATGAAGGAATTGACGAAAGAGTTATAGAAAAGTACGCAAATGAAGTATTTTCTATTGGAGAATTCATATTAACAGGTGGAGAATTACCATCTTTAACCATGGCTGATGCAATTTCTAGAAATGTAGATGGAGTTTTAGGAAATGCCGATTCTTTGGTAATGGAAAGCTATGAAAATAATCTTCTAGAAGCTCCATCTTTTACAAAACCTGAAAATTTCCAAAATTTAAGTGTGGTTAAAGAATTCTTAAAGGGAAATCATAGTAAAATTTCCGACTTAAAATTCCAGATGTCAATTTGTAAAACAAAATATTATAGACCTAATAAGGAAACGAAATGAAGAATAGATATATTGCAAGCTTTGAAGCGGCGCAAATGGAGTCTAAAGAGATCCCTCAATTTAGAGCAGGTGATACAGTAAGACTTGGTGTAGAAATTAAAGAAGGTGAGAAAAAAAGAGTTCAAACTTTCGAAGGTATAGTTATTGCTAGAAGTGGTGAAGGTACATCAGCTACTTTTACAGTAAGAAAAATTGGAGCAAATTCTGTTGGTGTAGAAAGAATTTTCCCATTATACTCTGACTCATTAAAATCTTTTGATGTAGTTAGAAGAGGTAAAGTAAGAAGAGCTAAGCTTCATTACCTAAGAGGTCTTACTGGTAAAGCTGCTAGAATTAAAGAACTTAAAAAGTAATCAAACTAAGGCAAAAGCCTTAGTTTTACTTAGATGTCTAAAACTTTAATTTATACTGCATTACTCCCCGAAGCCCAACCATTAATTAACTTTTTAAAACTTAAACAAGATCAGTCTGTCCAAAATTTACCTAAGGGTAATAAATTATATAAAGATGAAAATGATAAATATTTATTAATAGTATCTGGTATTGGTAAAGATAATTGTAAAAAATCTTTAGAATTTATTTATGAAAATTTTGAAATAGAAAAAGCAATCAATATAGGAATTGCTGGATGTTCTGATGGTTCTGTAAAAATAGGAACATTTTTTTGTACAAATAGGTTACTATTTGGCATAAACTTTGCTTCTTTAACTACTGTTGATGCTCCTTTAGAAACTGATGAAAATTTAGAAACACTTTTAGTTGATATGGAAGCAAAATATTTTGAAGAAATTTCAAAAAAATATTGTAATAATATTTATACGTTTAAAGTTGTATCTGATTATTTAGAAGCAAAAATTCCAGAAAAGTCTTTTGTTATTGATTTAATTCATAGTTCATTAGATACGTGGAAAAAGTATCTATGAGTTATAAAGAAAAATTTGAATCATTAATAGAAAAAACTAATTTAAATAATCTTCCTCTTTCTTCTCAAAACTTTATAAAAGAAAAAGCATTTGAGTACGAATTTTCTTATCAAGAGTTAAAACAAATTATTGATTTTGCAATTGATTTTAAAATGTGGCATGAAGATGATATTTCTGAAATATTTAAAGAGAAATATTCAAATAGAAAAAATGCATTTAATGATATAAGAAAGAAATGGCAAGCTTTAAAAGATTCCCCAAATTCATATTCAAAGTTTGATAAAGAACTTTATAAAGATGATGTAAGAAAGTTTTCTTTTACTAAATTTGAAGGAGAAAAGGCTGCTTTAGGTTCTTGTCCTGTTGCTAGCCCTAATACTAGATGTTGTAATCTTCTAACTTTAGATGCTGTTCAATCTTGTGGTTTTGATTGTTCTTATTGTTCTATTCAATCTTTTTACAATCAAGATAAGATAGGTTTTGATGTAAACTTTAAAGAAAATCTAAAAACTCTTCAACTTGATCCTAATGAAACATATCATATTGGAACAGGACAAAGTTCTGATTCTCTTATGTGGGGGAATAAAGAGGGGATTTTAGATGCTCTTTTTGAATTTGCACGAAAATGGCCAAATGTAATACTTGAGTTTAAAACTAAATCAAATAATATAAAATACTTTTTAGAAAATGATGTTCCTAAAAATATTATTTGTACTTGGTCTTTAAATACTCCTACAATAATTGAAAATGAGGAACATTTAGCAGCTTCTTTAAATGAGCGAATAGAAGCTGCTAGAGAGATTAGTGATAAAGGTGTTCTTGTTGGTTTTCATTTTCATCCAATAGTTCAATATGAAAACTATTTAGAAGAGTATGCTGTGGTTTATAAGACCTTAATAGATAGTTTTAATCCAAAAAAAGTAGCTCTTGTATCTTTAGGAACACTTACTTTTATAAAGCCAGTTATAAATAAAATAAGAAGTAGAAATTTTAAATCAAAGATTTTACAAATGCCTTTTGAAGATGCAAATGGAAAACAATCTTATTCTTTAGATATAAAAAGAGAGATGTTTAAACATGCTTATAATACTTTTAAACCATGGCATAAAGATGTTTATTTTTATTTGTGTATGGAAAATGAGTCTTTATGGAAAGATGTCTTTGGGTATGAATATATCTCTAATAATCAAATGGAAGATATGATGAAAATGTCATATCTCAATAAAATCAATAATTTACTGTAAGGGCTATAACAAAAGTATATAAGTTATATGCACTGTATAAAAACTAACCAAATTTTTTTTTTTAATTAAGGAAGATAAAAATAAATTAAGGATAGGATGATT
Source organism: Arcobacter sp. LA11 (assembly GCF_001895145.1). NCBI lineage: Bacteria > Pseudomonadati > Campylobacterota > Epsilonproteobacteria > Campylobacterales > Arcobacteraceae > Arcobacter > Arcobacter sp. LA11. Next base: position 169,529 of record NZ_BDIR01000002.1, read on the forward strand.
TCAAAAATTTAAGGCTTTTAAAGCAAATGGATCAAGAATTAATAAATAATATAAAAGCTAGATTAGATAAAAAAAACAGTGTTTTAGAAATTAAAGATATCCAAACTATAACACAAGAACTTGATATTTATCATACTGAACTTATAACCCAAAATGAAGAACTATATTCAACAAATCAAGAACTAAGTAAATTAAAAGAAGAGCTAAGAAGTATTTTTAACTATTCTCCTATCTGTTACTTTACTATTGATAAAGATTTTAAAATTATTGACTCAAATTTATTAGCAAAAGAATATTTTGATATAAATAAGAGAATAAAAACTTTTTTTCATCTTGTTGAAAATTCAAGTAAAACTAATTTTTTAGATTGGATAAATTTAAAAGAATTTTTAAAAAAAGATTTGGAAGTATTTTTAAAATGCGTAGATTCTGAATCAAAGAGATTTAGGTTAAAAGCAATTCCTTATCCAAGTAAGGGTGAAATATATTTCTTATCTATAATAGATATAGATGAAGAGTATAAATTTAAAGAAAATTTGAAACAAAAAGTAGAAGAAGAGGTTGCAAAAAATATTTTTAATCAAAAGATTCTTCAAGAGAAATCAAAACTTGCATCTATGGGAGAATTAATTGATATTATAGCCCATCAATGGGCATCTCCTTTAACAAATATAAGAGTTCAAGCAGATTTATTAAAAAGAGATTATAAAAAAAACAGAGTTAATGGAGAGTATGTAGAAGATTACTCAGGGAAAATCAAAAATAATATTGATCATTTAATTAGTACATTAAGAGAATTCAGAAACTTTTTAAGACCAAATGAAAATTTAGAAAGAGTGAATCTAATCAAGCTTGTTAGTAGTGTTAAAATTCTTTTAAAAGATACTTTAATTGCTAAAAGGGTTAGATTAAGTATGGATGTTGATGAATCAATTCATATTAATGTTTATATAAATGAACTAATAAACGTTTTTGTAAATCTTATTACAAATGCAATTGAAGCTCACCAAGAAAATCATACTAGAAATAGATATGTTAATATTTCTGCAACAGAAGAAAATAATTCTGTAAAAATTCATGTTAAAGATAATGCTGGTGGTATTTCTAAGCGAACTCTTAAAAAGATTTTTGAGAAGGAATTTACAACAAAAGAAGAAGGAACAGGAATAGGGCTTTATTTAGTTAAAGCAATTTTAGAAAAAATCAACTCTTCTATTGAAGCTAGAAGTAAAGAAAATGAAACAGAGTTTTTAATAACTATTAACACTGTTCAATAAGTTATTTTAGAAGAAATTTTTCTCTGATTTCTTCTACTTTTAAAGGTTTAGAAAAATAATACCCTTGAACATAGTCAGCCTCTATACTTTTTAACCATTCAAAGCTTTTTTTAGTTTCAACACCTTCTATAACAACTTTACAGTTAATACCATGTGCCATATAAATCATAGACTTTACCATATTTCTTGCTTGTTGATCTTCATCTATTCTAAAGGTAAAAGATTTATCAATCTTAACTACATTTACTGGAAGATTGTGTAGTTGTGATAAAGAAGCATAGCCTGTACCAAAATCATCTAGATATATTTTTGAACCAAGGTTACAAAGGTTATTGATTGTTGATTGAAGATTTTCAAGGTTTTCCATAGCACTTGTTTCTGTAATTTCAAAGTTAAAATTATTGATATCTAAATCATATTTTAGAGCAATATCATTGTATGATTCTATAAAAGTCTCTTTTATAAGTTGTAAAATTGATATATTTATAGCTATAGGAACTATTTTATAATTGTTTTTTATATTTTGACTATAAAACTTACAGATTTCTTCAAATATAATTTCTCCAAGTTCAGTTATTAAGCCTTCTGATTCTGCTATTGATATAATTTCTTCAGGATTGACAAAATTACCATTTTCATCTTCAATTCTTAATAGTGCTTCTAAAGAGTATAATGAGCTATCTTCAATATTTATAATAGGTTGATAATATACTTCTAGTTTCCTTTTTAACGGGTTATTAATCGTTTTTAAAAGAATATTTTTGAAAGTGTCTTTTTCTTTTATGAATTTTTCATCTTCTGGTCTAAATACAGATACTTGATTTCTTCCACTTTTCTTTGCTCTATACATAGCTGAATCTGCTCTACTCATTAATTCACCAATTTGTGTACCATGTAAAGGAGAAATAGCTATTCCAATAGATGCCCCAATTATATGTTCATTGTTATTAATAAAAAATGGTTTTCTAAGTTCCTTAACTAAAGAGTTTCCTATTTTAGATACAAATTCTTCACTTTGGATTCTTGAAAGTACAATAATAAATTCATCTCCTCCAACTCTTGCAACAATATCATTTGTTCTTACTGTTGCTAAGATTCTTTGTGCAGCTTCTTGTAATAATAAGTCTCCTTCATGATGTCCATAAATATCGTTGATTTGTTTAAAATGGTCTAGATCTAGAAAAAGAATACCATTTTTACTATTTTTTTTCTCAGATTTTTCAAGTAAATTTGAAAGAGAAATTTGTAAAAAGTGTCTATTTACAAGACCTGTTAACGTATCATAATGAGCTAATCTATCTAATTCTAATTGATGTTTTTTTCTTTCACTAATATCTGAAAAAATTGATGTGAAAAAAATTCTTTTTGTAACGGGTTCGATTACTCTATTTACTTGTAGCCATTCTGGAAAAACTTCGCCATTTTTTCTTTTATTCCATATCTCTCCTGACCACCATCCATGATGTTCAATGTCATACCAAATTTTTTTATAAAAATCCATAGAGTGTCTACCTGATTTTAATAACCTTGGTGTTTGTCCTAAAGCTTCTGATGTTGAATATCCTGTTATTTCTGTAAAGGCATTATTTACTTTTAGAATCTCTGCTTTCTCATTTGTGATGATAACTCCATCTTTAAGTTGATCAATTACGATATGAGATAGATAGTTTGAATTTTGTGAATCACTTTCATCGTAAGGATGTATCACCCCAATAATAAGTCTACTTTGGTCTGTTTTTTTATCATGAAGTTTTTTTAGAGTTAAAGTAAATGAAGTTTTATTCTTCAATTGTAAAAAATAGAACATAATAGACTGTCGTTTTTCATCTTTTATAAAGTTCCTAAATTGTGTTGTATATTCACTAAATACAATTTGATCTAAAAAACTTCTAAAAGAACTTTCAAGGATTATATATTTTTTTTTAGATAAAAAGCTAAGTGCAGATTCATTTAGATTTTTTATTTTTCCAAATTGGTCTAATATAATTAAGATATTTGGAGATTGTTCAAAAAAGAATCTATAATCTTTATACATTTGATTATCTAAATCAATAATATCATTTTCAAGAATTTCAATATTTTGTTTTTGATTATAAAGATCTCTTTGTAATTCAACTACAAGACGATTGAGATTAGATATTTGTTCTTGATAAGCTTTAATCTCAATATCATCCATGTGAGCCCTTTCTTTTAAGCAAATTTAAAAAATATAACTCTATCTGTATAGAGTTGGTCTGGACAATTCTCATATTTGAATCTTACAACTTTTTTCTCTTTTTCTTTAGTTACTATAGTAATACTACTCCAACCGTCACTATCAATTATATCATTTTTAAAAATAGTATTTTCTATTTGGTTATGAGTCATATTTAAAAAAAGTTCTTCGAAACTCATATGCGTAAATTCTTCATTAGAATAACCAAAAAGTTCTTCTGCTAAAAAGTTTACATGAACAAATTCCATTGCTATATTAACACAAACCATAGGGTATTTTGTATACTTTCCAAGTACGTTCATAAAGTTTTCGTGTTGTTTATTAGATATTTCAGTTTTATTTTTTATTTTTTCAAAAAATAGAATAGCTCCAACAACTTCTCTATTATCAAATTTATAAGGAACAATTCTTAAATCGTGTTGCAAACTTTTGTTTCTTAAATTTATTATGCATTCTCTTTCCATTTCAATTACATTTATCAGTTCTGCTCTTAAATTTGGAATATCCATACTAAAGCTAAAAGATGTAATTACTTGTCCTATATCATCATGTAATAGTTCAAAAAGTTTACCTGCTTTATTTGTATACCTTTGAAGTCTTAGGCGATTATCTACAAAAAGTATATTGTCATCTATTGAACTTAACATAGCTGTAAGATCGTTATTTACTTTTCCTAATTCAAATGATTTTACCTCTAACTCTTCATTTACTGTTGAAAGCTCTTCATTTGTAGATTGAAGTTCTTCATTTGCAGTTTGTAATTCTTCATTTGCAGATTGCATCTCTTCATTCGCAGATTGCAATTCTTCATTTGTAGATTGTAATTCTTCGTTGCTTGTTTCTAAATCTTGAATAGAACTTTGTAGTCTTTCTCTAAAAATCTCAATTTCTTGTTTTAATTTATCTTTACTTAAATCATCAATAGATTGATAATTAACAGGAAGAGAACTTTCATAAGATAATTGCAATTCAAAAAATGCAAGAACAAATAGCTCATCATTTATATCTGGATGGATTTTTTCTATAGCTATATAAAGCATTGTATTTTTATTTTTTGTTTCATGAAATAGAGCTTGTGAACTTGCTCTTCCATCTCTTTTTGCCTGTTGTAAAAGGGATCTTATATCTATTTTTAAATCACCTTTTGCCATATTTAATATATTTAATTCTAATCTTCCTTCTGGAAATGTTAAATATGGATTTAAATTTCCATTTATATGAAGCATCTCTCCCATTGAATTTATAACAATTGAAGCTGGCATAAGTTTTTCGTTTATAACTTGATTCATTTTATCTTTTAAAGATATGTCTTCATTTATTTTTACTTTGGATTGTAAACTTGAGATTTTTTGATTATGCACTAATTTTTTAGCACCTTTTGTATATTCTAAATTAAATGATAATTCGGTTTTTCTTCTTTTAAATAGTTGTGATTTTTTTGTTGAAACTTCAAAAAGTTCAGGTGAAGTATTTGAAGCTGATTCTGATTTTCCTAAAAAAAGGAAACAATCTGGTTTTAGTGAATAATGAAATGTTTGAAATATCTTTTTTTGTGTTTCATTATTAAAATAGATTAAAACATTTCTACAACTAACTAAGTCAATATGTGAAAAAGGAGGATCAGTAATCATATTTTGTTTTGCAAATACAACATGATCTCGTAATGTTTTATTTATCATATATGAACTTGCATCATTTTCTTGAAAATAGCGCTTTAATATATTTGGTTTAATCTCTTTTGTTTGAGAACTAGAATAAACAGCTTTTCTTCCTAAATTTAAAGCATAATCGTCAATATCTGTTGCAAAAATTTGAAAAGGAATTTGTTTATTTAATTTTCTATTTGCTTCTTCAAAAAGTATTGCCATAGAGTATGCTTCTGCTCCATTTGCACAACCTGCAACCCAAACTCTAATAGGTTCAGTATGGTCTCTTTTATCAATCATATTATCAACAATAACTTTTAAATCATCAAAAGCTTCTTTATCTCTAAAAAAGTCAGTTACTGAAATAAGAAGGTCTTTAAAAAGTGCTTCTACTTCATTTGAAGAGTTTGATAAGAGTTCAACATAGTCATCCAAGGTAACAAACTTATTTACAACCATTCTTCTTTGTATTCTTCTTTGTATAGTTTTTAGTTTGTAACCACTAAAGTCATATGAAGTTTGATCAAAAATTGCTTGAAAGATTTTTTCCAAATTTGTTCTAACTTTTGGTTCTGTAACTCTTTTAATATTCTCTTTACTTGAATATATAAGTTTAGGTAATTCGCTAGCTATTTCTTTTGGTGATAGTACTAAATCTACAAACCCAGTATCCATTGCAGACCTTGGCATACCAGAATACTTTGCACTTTGATTATCTTGTGCTATTGTTATTCCTCCTGCAGCTTTTATTGCACTTATTCCAACTGCACCATCACTACCTGTTCCTGATAAGATAATACCAATACAGAACTCTTTTATTTCATCTGCCATAGAACAAAAAAGGTCATTTACCGATGGTTTAGGTCCAATTATTGCTGCTGGAGATAAAATAATATGTTCTTTCTCAATTGTTGCATTATGCCCTGGAGCTATAATATATATTGAACCTTTTTCAGGTTTTATATCTTCTTCAACCATATATATTGGGAAAGATGTAACTTTTTCTAATAGTTCTTTTAGAATTGTAGGATGTGAAGGGTCAAGATGTTGAGCTATTATATAAATACTATCTTCAAACTCTAAGTGTTTTAAAAAATCTTTTATTGCATCAAGTCCACCTGCAGAAGCACCAATACCGATCCAAAACTTATTCTTCCCCATTATTTTTCCTTAACTAAATATCTAAAAAAAGTATTAGCAAATTTTAAACCTGCCGAAATTTCTAATGTAGTAAATTTTTTACTAAACCCTCTTTTTATCTCAATAAATTCTTCAAAAGATCTTCTAGGTGAAAGTTGTAATGCTCCAGCATTTTCAATTACAGGTTTATTTGGATTCCCCGCCCAGTGTAATTCTTCGATAAATTCATTTCTAAACCAATAAGATCTAACATCATGGTTATTAATTCTTAGTTTTATTCCTAATACTCCTGCTGGACCTAAATAATGATTATCTTCAAACAATTCATTTGAAATAGAATTACTAACTAAACTTATTTCAGTATTACTCATAAAAGTATTGTCTAGATATATAAATGAATTATTATCAGGTAAGTTTCCAAAACTTGTTATATGGTTATCTATAACTAGAATGAAACCATCACTTGAAATTAAATTTAAAAATCTATTTTGATTTTTCATTATTTCATCTTCTATTAAACCTTTGTTGATAATTAAATCTGCAATATCATTTACTTTATGTTCAATTAAATCAATATAGTTTAGTTTCTCTTTTGCTAAATAGTTTTGAATACCTAAAGAAAAAAGCTTTGTTTCTTCAATAGCTGCATTTTTAGTAATAGGATCAAGAAGTTTCTTTTTAAAATTGTGACATGCTAAAAGTCCCCAAAGTTTATTAGAAATTATTATAGGTATTGAAAATGAAGATTCAACTCCCATATTTTTCAAATATTCTATATGGACAGGTGAAACACTTCTTGTATCAGAATATGTAAGATCTGGAATATTTTTTGGTAGAGCAATAATATCTACATTTTTTGCTTTTGTATCTGCTATTATTCTAGAGGGATTTAGTACATATAACTCCCTTGCAATTTTTGGTATATCTGAAGCTGGAAATCTAAGATCTAAATAACTTCCATATGAGTTTGACAAAATTTTTTCTGCAACAACTTTTCCACTCCAATCATCTTGAAATTGGTATAGCATGATTCTATCAAAATTAATTGTTTCTGAAACCATTTGCATATATGTTTGCAAATAGTCTTTATAACTTTCTTCTGAATCTGGGGTAATATAAAGTTCATTCATATCTCTATTTAAAACTTTTTCTTTTGCTTTTTGTGAAATTTTTTGGATATCTACTATAAAGTTGTCATCTGTTTTTGAAATTTTAAGATATATATTTTCATCTTTGATTTTTTGATAAACATATGGATGGTCTAATTTTTCATCTAAAAGTTTAAAATAGTTCATCCAGTTAGGTAGTAAAGTTTCAATTCTTTTACCTAAAAGTTCATCAACACTAAAGTTTATAAATTCATTAATATTTTCTGCTACATGGGTGATTATAAGATTGTTTTCGTTTATAACAATAATAGAACCAAAAGGTTGAATCATTCCTGAAAGATGTAATTGTTCTTGTTCGCAGGTTTGTAATAGTTTATCAAGTTCTTTATTGTTCATTTTTATATCCTATGAGTCTATATGTTTTTTTAAAGCAATGAAAACTTCACTTGCTCCTAATGTCGCCTCATATTCATTTATATTTGTATTATCAAGCCAATTTGAATAACTCATCCACATAGGCATGGTATTTTCATTGTAACTTTTATAATATCTTAAAGGAATATCTTTATCAAAATTTGTAGTCATGATTTTTACTATTTGTAATCCACCCATAGTAGAACCCTCAAGTACATATAGTGCCCCTGCTATTGAATCAAGATTGTTAAGTGTATTAAATTCTAATTTTTCATTATTTGTATCTAATGAAATATCGAAAGATTTTAAATCTTCTTCAAGCCATAATTGTTTCTCTAGTCGCTCTTTTATATCTAATAAACCATTTTCTTGAAATTGTTTTTCAAAAGATTTTATTTTTGGTTCAAGTATTTTTATAAATTGATATAATTTTATTAATAAAAAAATATATCGTTCTTTAGTTAAATTATTATCTTTAATTTCATTAAAAATTGTTGAAAACTCAAGCCAGTCATGTAGAGGCTTAGTAGTATTTTTTAAATGACTTTTTAATCCTATTTTCATATATTACTCTTATTATTTAAATTTTATTTTTGTATCAAGATTGTATCAAGATTATAACCTAATGTATATTAATAATAAAAAAAAACTAATTTATTATTATTTTTTTTATGCTGATTAAAAGAATTTTATTTTTAATTAGTTACAATCGCATTATTAAAAAGTTAAGGATAGTATTAAATGCTTCATGAAATAGTAGATTTTGTTGTAAAAATTGTTGGTGATTTAGGCTATATTGGAATTTTTGTGATGATGTTTTTAGAAAGTTCATTTTTTCCATTTCCTTCTGAAGTAGTTATGATTCCAGCTGGATATTTAGCTTACAAAGGTGAAATGAATTTGGCAATTGCGATTTTTGCAGGAATTGCAGGAAGCTTGGCTGGTGCAGTATTTAATTATTATTTAGCAATGAAGTTTGGAAGACAGTTTTTAAGTAAATATGGGAAATATGTATTAGTAAAAGAAGAGACTTTAGAAAAAATGGAAAACTTCTTTGCTAAACATGGACATATATCTACTTTCTCAGGAAGGCTTATCCCTGCTGTTAGACAATATATATCACTTCCTGCTGGTTTAGCTAAAATGAATCTTTGGAAATTTTCTTTGTATACTAGTTTAGGGGCTGGAATTTGGGTTTTAATTTTAGCACTTCTTGGATATTTTATAGGTTCAAATCAGGACTTAATTGATGAGTATTTAAAAACTATAATTATCTCAATATTAGTTGCCCTTGCTGTTTTTATTTTATTTTATATTAGAATTAAAATGAAAAAAGGTGTTATTAAAAAATGGAGAAGAGAGTGGAAACAAAAGCAATAGTTACAGGCTATTCTTCAGGAATTGGTAAAGCAATTTGTGAAACCTTAGAGACTAATGGATATAAAGTTTTTAAATTAGAATCAAGACTTGAAGATAGTGTTCACTTAGAATTAGAAGTTAAGACTTTATTAAAGACTCATGATATAGATTTACTTGTAAATTGTGCAGGAGTAGGGGTTTTTAAGCCCCATGAAGAAATATCAATTCATAAAATAAAAGAGTTAATAGATGTTAATTTAACTGCACCTATACTTCTTGCGAATCTTTGTCTTAGAAGTCTTAAAAAAACAAAAGGTCATATTATAAATATAGCTTCAGTTGAAGCAACAAGACACTCAAAGTTTTCAGCACTTTATACAGCTACAAAGTCAGGTTTAAGAGATTTTGGTTTAGCTTTATTTGAAGAGTTGCGAAAAGCTGATGTAAAAGTTACCACAATAAATCCAGATCTTACAAAAACAAATTTTTTTGATGAGTTTAATTTTGAACCAAGTGAAAATAAAGAAGCACATCTCTTAGCAGAAGATATTGCTAAATCAGTATTAAAAATTATAGAGTTTGATGGTGTGGTTACTGATATTACTATTAGACCACAACGTTTAGAGATAAAGAAGAAGTAATATAACATGGAGTTTGTAAAACAAAATTGGAATAAGTTTTTAATCTTTTTTATATCATTAATTGTTCTTATTGTGATTTTTACTTTTGCAATTGATATAAAATCAAAAGCTTTAATTGATGATGCTTTTACTCAAGCAGTAGTTGTTTTTGGAAGTGCAAAAGCTTTAAATGCAGTTATTTCTTTAGCTCAAGGTACAGAAATAGATTTACCCTTTTTAACTATTGCAGTTGGAGAAATATTAGATCCTATAAATGATTTAGTAGAACAATTTGCTTTTGTAATGCTTGCTAGTTTAACTTCCCTTGGTATTCAAAAAATACTGATGAATTTTGTAACAGCTGATTTATATAATATTACTTTAGCTAGTTGCTTAATTGTTCTAAATATTTGGTTATATTTACGTTTTAGAAAAGATGATAAGATACGAATACTTTTTTTTAAAATCACAATAATTTTATTGTTTTTACGTTTTGCTGTTCCTTGTATTAGCTTGGTTAATGATTTATCATATGAGTACTTTGTCAAGCCACATTATAATATTGAACAACTTAATGAAAATATTATCAAAGTCAAAGAAGATATTAGTAAAGTTACAAATGAAACTATACAAAAAAAAGATAATTCATTTCTTGATAAGATGATAGAGAAGTTTGATTCTAAATATTATCTAGAGAAAGTAAATCAGTATCAAAAAGCTGTTGATAACTCAAGTGAATATATAGTCTCTTTAATTATCGCTTTTATTTTTCAAACCATATTTTTACCAATAGTTTTCCTTTTTAGCCTCTATTATTTAATCAGAGGCTTATTTTCTATTGGTAAATAAATTTATATAATAGGTCTATTATATCTTATGTAATAAAGTGATGGCAATGCTAATCCAAATCCAATTCCACCAAGAATTGTAATTGTTTTTAAAGAGTTTTCAATAAACATTGAAATAAGTTCTGGTGTTACTCCATGAGCATTCATATCTATTAAGTTTATCATTGCTGTAAATGCATATGTTCCAGGAAGTAGTGGAATAATTGAAGCAATAGTATAAACAGGTCTTGGAATTATATATTTTCTTGACCAATAAAGTGCAACTATTCCAATGACTGTTGAAGCTAAAAAAGTAGCAAGTTCAATTGATACATCAAAATCTAATAAAATAAATCTCGTTGTATAAGTTATAGCTCCTCCAATACCACAATAAACTAAAGTGTGTTTTGGTACATTAAAAACCATACCAAATCCTATTGCAGGAATTGCTGCAAAGATGGCATTTATAAGGTATTGTAAAATTAATTCATTCATTTACCATCCTTCTAGATTTAATAATGCAAAAGCCAAAATAATACCAATACTTGTAGCAATTGTAAGTAATACAGCTTGCATCCAACGACCCCAACCCATTGCTAAATAACCTTTTACTGCATCTAAAACAGAATTTACAAAAGGGAAACCAGGTGCAAGTAAAATTACACTTGAAGATAGGGCAATATTTGGTGTGGAACTAAAATGATAAATTTGTGATAGTCCTGCTATTACTGTTGCAACAAAAGCTGTTACCCCAAAGGTTATAATCATAACAAACTTTTTTCTTGCAAGTTCTTGTCTTGTAAACATTGCTACTGATGAAGCTACAAAAGTAGTTAAAAAAGCTTGCCAATCTGCTCCATAAAGATATGCAAAAGAAGCACAAGAAAGCCCTACCATGATTACTACTAACCATCTGTTATAGTAATTTGGTTGAATCTCTTTTATTGTTTTAAATACAAAATCTACATTGTATTTCAATTTTTCAACATCATGACACATTTTTTGAACATCACAAACAATAGACATATTGATTGGTTTGTGGTGTGCTCTTCTTGTAGTTGTTACTGATTGAGTTTGATTTTTACTTAGCGTACTTAATACAATGGCTGATGGAATTAAAGATACTTCAACTGAATCCACACCTAAAGCTTTTCCAAGCCTTTGTGCAGTTGTTTCTATAAGTGTACTTTCTGCTCCAAATTCTAACATTAAAACAGCTGCTTTGATTATTGCTCTTGTAATTTTAGTTTGTTCTTCGTAAGTTAATTTTATTTCTTGTTGTTCGTCCATTTATTCTTCTAAATATTTTTTAATTTTAAGTATCTGTCCCTTATCATCAGCGATATAAAGATTACCTTTTTTATCAAAAGCAATTCCTTCTTGAGCAAATTTTTTAGGAAGTTTATCTTTTTTTAGTATTTTCTTTTTATTGATATCATAGCTAACTATGAAGTTGTTATTATCGCTTATCATGTATAATATATCACCAATAAAAGTAAGTCCTGAGATATCTGTAAGTCCATGATTTATTATATTTTCTATTTTTTGTTTTTTCTTCTTTAAATCATAATTTATTATTACAATAACAGAAGAATCATTTTTAGGATAAAGCTTATTTGATTGATTAGAAAGATAAATTTTATTATTTTTTAATGCAATTCCTTCAATTCCATCAGAACCCTTTTTTAATACTTTAACACCTTCATAGGTTCTTTTTACTGATATTTCATTTATTTTTTTAAAATCATCTTTTGAGAGAATTAAAATATTTTCTTTTCCTTCAATTGCTAATAAAAGAACATTATTTTTATCATCAACTACTATTCCTTCAAAATCATATTTTCCTATTTTCTTTTCTCTTAAAATTTTACCTTTTTTAGATAATTCATATAAGGAACCTTCGTCATTAACTACAAAAAGTGAGTTTGATTTTGTTGAATAACTTATTCCAGAGGCTTCAGGTATTTTTGCTATGACTTTTTCTTTTGCAAATAGATTTTGTACTGACATTATAATTAATATTCCTAATAAAATTTTTTTACTTGAAAGTAGGACTCTACTTTGTTCTATCATATTTTTTCTTTCATTTTTTTGTAATTTTACTGAAATATTCATAACTTATAAATTAGTTTCCATTATAATACAATACTTAAATGACAAAAGGATGACAATAGTTGAAGGATTTAACAAAATACTTTTTAGATAAAGAAGTTTTATTCAAAGAGATAAAAGAGATATCACCAAAAGAGTTAGGTAGTAGAAAAAAAATAGAAATATATATTGCAACTTCTGTAAAAAAAGAGTTCTACGCAATATTTATAATTGATGCAAAGAGTAGATTTATAAGAAAAAATGCAAATGATTTATTAGAGTTGTATTCTAAATTAGTAGATTTCCAAGAACATAATTTTAAGAAAAAAGAGTTACTTATTTCTTCTGCTTTATGCTCTAAAGCAAAGAAGTTTTTAGAAGAAAACAAATGGAGTGTAAGAATAGATTACTAAAGGAAAAAAATGTTTTATTTCTCTAAGTTAATAATATTTATTTTATTGTTAGTTATTAGTCTACAAGGAAATTCTTCTGTTTGGAAGGTTACAAAGAAAGATGGTAATTTTATTTATATTGGAGGGACAATACATCTCTTGTCAAAAGAAGATTACCCTCTAAAGAGGCAATTTGAGGATGCTTTTCATAATTCAGATGATATAGTATTTGAAGCTGATATATCAAAGTTCCAAACCCAAGAGTTTATAGAATTTGTGCAAGAAAAAAGTTTATACAAAAATGGTCAAACTATAAAAGATTTTTTGAGCATAGAGACTTATGAATCTTTAGAATCATATTTGAATTCAAAAAGATTACCATTGCATATATTAAAAATGAAACCAGGTTTTCTCATTAGTTATCTTGCAGTGGTTGTTTATGCAGAAGAAGGAATGAGTCTTCCTGGTGTTGATAACTATTTTGAGCAAAAAGCAAAAAAGCAAAATAAAGAAATTTTCTATTTGGAAGAGGGGAAAGAACAAATAGAATATATTTCAAATATGGGTATTGGCAATGAAGAAAATTTTATAAAATATAATTTAGCTGAGATGGAAAATGCATCAAAGCAAATTGCTATGATTAGAAAATCATGGAAAAATGGTGATCTAGAGTTAATCAAAAAAGAAATGTTACATGATTTTAAAATAAAATTCCCAAAAACATATGAAGAACTTCTAGTAAGAAGAAATAATAACTGGATGCCAAAAATAGAAAAAATGTTTATATCAAAAGATATTGAATATGTACTTGTTGGTTTTTTACATCTTGTTGGAGAAGATAGTATTTTATATAAACTTCAAAAGTTAGGATATAAAATAGAAAAAATCTAAAACGGATTTATTAAAGAGTTAATTAGTTATAATCCTAAAAAACTTTAGGATTTACTAATTGATTTTATGTGATATTGGAAATACTACTTTTCATTTTTTAATTGATGGGAAACATCAAAAATATTCTTTAAATGAAGAACTTCCAAGTTCTGATGAAATAATATATTTTATTTCTGTAAATGAAGAAGCATCTTTAAAACTGATAAAAACTTATACAAAATGTATAGACTTAGAAAAATATTTAGATTTTAAAACTACTTATATTGGTATGGGATTAGATAGAAAAATTGCATGTGTTGGTTACTCTGATGCAATTATTGTTGATGCAGGTAGTGCCGTTACTGTTGATATTATGAAAAATGGTATTCATGATGGAGGAATAATTCTTCCTGGATTAATGAACTTAAAAAATTTGTATAAGCAGATTTCACCAAAACTTGACTATGAAATAAATACAAAGGTAAATTTAGATAAAATCCCACTTTGTACACAAGATGCGATATCTTATTCTATTTTAAAATCTATCATATTACCAATAAAAGAGTTAGCTTTAAAACAGCAGATTATATTTACTGGTGGAGATGGTGAATTTTTAAGTAGATATTTTGACAATTGTATTTATAAAAAAGATTTGATATTTGAAAACATGAAAGGGATTATTAATGCTAACAATTGCATTGCCTAAAGGAAGAATTGCAAAGGAAACTTTAGAAAAGTTTGAAAAAGCTTTTGATGAAAAGTTTGTTTTTGAAGATAGAAAGTTAATACTTGAAAAAGCAGGATTTAGATTTTTAAATGTAAGAAATCAAGATGTACCAACTTATGTAATGCACGGGGCAGCAGATCTTGGAGTTGTGGGACTTGATGTATTAGAAGAGAAAGAATATGACTTAATCAAGCTTCTTGATTTACAACTTGGACGTTGTAAGGTTGCTTTTGGACTAGTACGTGGAGAAGAATTAGATTTTTCAAAAAGTCAAATCACAGTTGCTACAAAACATGAAAAAATTGCAAAAAGATATTTTGAAGAAAAAGCAATGGCAGTTGAGATTATCAAATTATATGGTTCAATTGAACTTGCACCTTTAGTTAATTTAGCTGATTGTATTGTTGATATTGTTGAAACTGGTGCAACAATGAAACAAAATGGACTTGAAGTTGGTCCTACTATTATGGAGAGTTCAGCACATTTAATAGCGAATAAAAACTCATATTATGCAAAAAAAGATTTAATCTTTAACTTAAAAGAGAAGATAGAAGCTGTACTTTAATGGGTTTAGAATTATATGCAAGAGTAGAGGAGTATTTAAACTTCCAAGATGAAGTAAAAGAATTACACTCTACTTTTTTAGGTCTTATTTTTGAAAAAGGCTTAGATGATATTATTGATATTGGTTGTGGTCAAGGTACTTTTATGATGCATCTTTTAGCCAATGGAGTAAATGCTTATGGAATTGATTTAAGTGTTGAACAAATCAAAGTATGTCAAGCATATAATTTAAACGCAGATGCAATATCTTTAGATAAAGTAAATGAAAAATTTAATTGTGCAACTGCGATTTTTGATGTGATAAACTATATTCCAAAAAATGAATTAAAACAATTTTTTAAAGATGCTTCAAGTGTTTTAAATGACAATGGATATTTTATTTTTGATATAAACTCTTTATTTGGTTTCGAAGAAGTAGCTCAAGGAAGTTTAAATATAAAAGATGAAGATAGGTTTATTGCAATTGATGCTATTTTTGAAAATGAAGAGTTAAAAACTGATATTACACTCTTTTCTAAAACTAAGAATAATCTATATGAAAAAGAAGCAGATACTATTACTCAATACTATCATGATATACAATTTCTAAAAAATATAATTATTGATTCTGGATTTAAACTTGAAGAAATCATAAACTTTAATTTACATACAGATGAAGAGGCTGATAAACTTATATTTATATGTAAAAAATAATAGTAAATAGTTATACTGTTAACTTTGTATTTAACTTCTTGTAACCAAATATACACCTTTTTTTTGTAATCTTTTATTTAGATAAAAGGTTAAAATATGAAAATTAAAAAAATAGTGCTTATGATATTAGGTTTATATATCTTTTTAGCAATAACAGATTTAAATGATATTCTTTATGCAAAAGTAAATAGTATTAAAAATGATTTCAAAGGTATTCAAACTAGACTTAACTTAGATAAATATGAAGTTGATATTGAAGCTAAAAAAATAAAAAGTATAGAAGATAATCTTTCTGGCATTACGTACAATAAAAATACAAAAACGCTTTTTGCAATTACTAATAGTCCAAGAAAAATATTTGAATTAACAAAAAATGGTGAACTTTTAAGAACAATAAATTTAAAAGGTTTCCGTGATACAGAAGGAATAACTTATTTATATGATAATACATATGCAATTGTGGATGAGAGAAAAGGAGAGGTTTTTCTTTTAAGTATTGATAAAAAAACAAAAGAAATAGATAAAAAAGAGACTCAAAATATACTCACTCTAAAAATTAATTCATATAAAAATTTTGGATATGAAGGAATTGCTTTTGATAAAGCTGAAAATACATTTTTTATAGTAAATGAAAAGTTTCCAGTGGAGCTTATAAAAATATCGAATCTATTGAAAAAAGAGGAAATAAATATATCTTTAGATAATGGACTTACAACTCTAAATCATTTTATGAGTGATTTTTCTGGTTTACATTTTGATAATAATTCAAGACATTTACTATTTTTAAGTGATGAGTCAAGTAGTATAGCAGAGGTTTCACTAGATGGTGTTCAAGTAAGTTTTGCAGATTTAGAAAAAGGTTTCTTAGGTTTAAAGAAAGATGTTCCACAAGCAGAAGGAATTACAATGGATGAAGAGGGAACTTTGTTTATTGTAAGTGAACCTAATCTTTTTTATAGATTTAATAAAGCATTATAAAATAAAATTTATTTCTTGTTTCGTATCAATGCGTATAAATTAAATTTTGTGTATTATTTATCAAAAAAGAGATACTTATGAATTACCCAGATTTTTTTAATACAATAGAGAAAATAAAATTAAAAGATGACCTATCTAACTTTTTAGGTGCAACGGAAGATGGAATTATAGAATTTTCATACATTGATGTTGTAAAAACTGCAGGACATTCATGTCCTACTGTTCTAGGTGCATATCTTATGACACTTGAAGGATTAAAAGCTTTATATAAAGATGAACTTCCTAAACGTGGAGAAATTAAAATAGAGTATTCTGAAAAAATTGAAGATGGTGTTGCTGGTGTTATTGCTAATGTTATGACAAATATAACAGGGGCAACAGTAAACACAGGATTTAAAGGAATCATGGGATTATTTTCACGAAATAGTCTAATGGCTTTTGAATCTGATATAAATTCTAGTGTTAGATTTACACGAAGAGATACAAATGAAAGTGTTGATGTAATTTATGACCCAAGTTCTATTGGCGCTAGTCCTATGATGAGAGAATTAATGCAAAAATCAATTTCAAGAACTGCAACAGCAGAAGAAGAAAAAGAGTTTGGAAAATTATGGCAACAAAGAGTTGAAGCTATTTCTCAAAATATTCAAGAAGTTATTAAAATAGTTTAATCTTATAGATGTTCTAATTCTACTCTATTTTTTCCAAGAGCCTTAGCTCGATAAAGAGCTTCATCAGCTCTTTTGAAAAAATCTATTTTTGAATCAGAGTTATGAAAATGTGCAACACCAAATGAACAAGTAAGATTATTTATTTTTTCAAAATGTTGATTTAAAATAGAAATTCTTATTTTTTCAGCCGTGATTGCTGCTTTCTCTAGATTAGTATTAGGAAGAATCACAACAAATTCTTCTCCTCCCCATCTTGCAACAATATCTGTTTCTCTTGAAGATAAAGTTAGTGTTCTTGCTACTTCTTGTAAAATATGATCTCCAAAAAGATGCCCAAATGAATCATTTATTGATTTAAAGTTATCAATATCAATTATAAGTATTGAAAAAAGATAATGGTTATCTATTTTAAATCTTTCTATTTCTTTGTCTAATAGTTCTTCAAATTTATTTCTATTAATTAATTTTGTTAAATAATCTAATGATATTTTTTGTTTAAGCTCTGTTGTTGTTTGAATAAGCTTCTCATTTGTCTTTGACATTTTAGAACCTTCTTCTTTAATAAGCTCAATCCACTTGTTATATACTATTCTTAATAGTTCTTTTTGAGTAATTATTCCTGAAACTCTTTTTTCTTCATCAACTACAACTATTCTTTTATAATGTTTTTCTTTGATAAAGTCTAAAGCTTTTGATATGGTAGTGTCATCTGGTAAGGTGTCTACAGGAGAAGTCATATATTTTTTTATAGGTTTTGATAAATCTTTATCAAGATGAATAATATCTATAAAATCTTTTGTAGTAAAAATTCCTATTGGATGGCGTTTTTTATTTGTAATAATAATCGCATCACAGCTATTTTGTCTCATGATTTCAATTGCTTGTATAGTAGAACTATGTTTATCAGTTGTTATTGCTTTATATTGATGTATTAAAGATGAAATTGTTTGTCTTTCCATTAAAAGTTGTGGGTCAATATTATTTACAATATCTGTATATGAAATAATACCTAGGAGTTTACCAAATTCAGTAATTACCATATATTCTTCACTAAAATCTATATAGTTTAATACAGTAAGAAGGTTTAGATTTTTATCTAAAGCCTTACTTTCATTTATAGGTAAATCTTTTAATATAGTTTTTTTGTTTATATTTGCAATTTTAAATTCTAAAAGCTTGGTTGTTGTTACTATATAATATCTTTTATTTTTTTTATCTTCTACAACGATAGTTCTTAAATTAGTTTTTGACATTAACTCTATTACATCAAATAAAGTTTTATCATTTGAAATTTTTACTACGTCTTTGATACAGATATCATATACTGTTTGAACCATAATATACTTCTTATAATCCTACTGCATTTCTAATAACATCCATTTTTGCAGAGGCTATTTTTCTTGCTTTACTTGCTCCAAAATCTAAAATCTCTTTTACTTCCTTTGGATTATCAAGTAAATGTTGTCTTCTTTGAACATATGGCTCAAAATGTTCATTTATTTTATCTAATAAAGTTAATTTAAAATGTCCATAACCTTCACCTGGTGTTGCATATCTTTGTTGTAAATCTTTTAGTTCATCATTATTCATAAATAGTTCACAAAGCTTATATACATTACAAGTAGTATGATCTTTAACTTCATCTAACTCTTTAGAATCAGTTACTATTCCCATAACTTGTTTTTTGATACCTTTTTTTGTTCCAAACATATCAATTGTATTTCCATAAGACTTAGACATTTTAGCTCCATCAGTTCCTGGAACTGTTGCTACCTCTTCATCTACTTTTGATTCTGGCATTACAAGAATCTCTCCATATGTATTGTTAAATGAAGTTGCAATATCTCTTGTCATTTCAACATGCTGAATTTGGTCTTTTCCAACAGGAACTATATTTGAATCATATAATAAAATATCAGCAGCCATTAAAACTGGATAAGAAAATAATCCATGGTTTGCTTGAATACCTTTTGCAGTTTTATCTTTATATGAATGAGCACGTTCTAATAGACCCATAGAAGTATGATTTGATAATAACCAATATAATTCTAATACTTCTTTTACATCACTTTGTACCCAGAAAGTTGATTTTTCTGGATCCATTCCAAGTGCTAAAAAGTTTACTGCTGCTTCAAAGATATTTTTTTCTAAAAACTCTTTATCTTTTACAGAAGTTAGAGCATGATAAGATGCTATAAAAGCAAATAGCTCTCCATCGTTTTGTGCTTCAATCATTTTTTTAATCATTCCAAAATAGTTACCTATATGGATAGTACCTGAGGGTTGAATTCCTGACAATATTCTCAAAATATATTCCTTTTAATTAGTTTCCAATTAAAAGGAAACCATTTCATTTTGGTCTTCTTTTTAGTAGTAAGAGTAAATACTCAAAAGAAGCAAAATCCTAAAGGGCTCATTTAGAGCCTTTAATTTGTGGAATTATATCTAAAGTTGTTAAAATAGATAGTTAAAGAGTAGTGCTTATAAGAGTTTTTCTACTCTTTTTTTCACATGGTCTATATGAAGTTGAAGGTTATAGTATTCTCCCATAAAAGAAAGAGGAACTTTTGTCTCTTTTGAGATTTCACATCTTAATTTCTCAAGTTTTTCTAACTCTTCTTTTAAGTTTATTTTTTCTGTTTCTTCTAATTGATTATCTATTTCTCTAATTTCATCATACCATCTATATATTTTAGAACGCATCGACCAGTTATATAAAGGGAAAACCCCTTTAAATAACGGAAATAAAAGTGTTAAAAGAGGAATAAGCAAAATCTTTAGTCTATCAATATTTGACGCAATCCAATAAGGAAAGATTTTTTCTAAAAAAGTATCTCCATATTCAAAATATCTTTGGGCTTCTTCACTTAAATCTAATTTCATATTGAAACTATTTGGAAATTGATCAGCTTTTGCAAAAAGTCCTTTTTTATTATGTACTTCAACAACTTTTTTTAAAACTAATCTTGTAAGTTCTTCTGAGAAGTCATCTCTTACTGCTAGGTTCGCTGTAGTTGCAAGTAAATTGATATTTTCATCTGGAAGATTTCTGTATAAATCTAGTGTTCCTTCATATAAAGTAAGTGCTTCTAAAAAAGTATATTTTCTACTATATGCCCGTGCACGTTTAAAACTTAGTACATTTATATTTGGATTTGCAAGCAATTCTTTTACTGTTTGTGATTTATGTGATGATACTACAAACATGGCATCAATTTCATTTTTTAAAAGTGCTTCTTTTGCCTCACTTGTAGAGTATTCTAATATAGTAGAGTTTTCAGTAGTTATTCCATTATCTTTTAAGATATCCTGTGCTAAATCTCTTGTCCCACTTCCAACTTTTCCTATAGAAATCTTTTTACTTATAAGTTGAATTATATAATCTACAGGATAACCATCATTTTTATAGAAAACCCATAAAGGTTCATAATAAATTGAAGCAAGTGATTTTGCACCTTTTGCTTCTTCATTTGTAATTGTTCCATTTTGTAAAAAAGCTATGTCTGCTTTATTTTCTTGGAGAAGTTTTATATTTTCAATTGAACCAGCAGAGGTTATAATATTTACTTTTACTTTATCTTGTTCAAGAAGCCTTTTATATTCAAGAGCTGTTTTATAATAATTACCAGTCTTTGAACCTGTAGCAATAGTAATCTCTTTTTTAGGACTAGGTTGAATAAATTGGGCTGTAAAATAAAAAGCGCCAACAACTAATAGAATAATAGGAACCGTAACTGTAAAAAATCTGTATTTCATTAGTAAAACTTTCATAATGTAATAATAACATACTCTATTACAAACTTTATTATAAAATACTAAAAAGTAAACTTTAGATATAATTGCCAAAAATTTAGAAGAAAGATTAAAATGATTGATGTAAGAGAACTACAAAAAGATTTTGAAAATATTGCTACTGCCTTAAAAAGAAAGGGCGTTGAGCAAGAAACATTAGATGATTTAAAAGCTTTAGCACAAGATACAAAGCTCAAAAGACAAGAGATGGAAAATGTTACAGCTGAGCAAAATAAGTTATCAAAAGAGTTTGGAAGATATAAGAAAGAAGGTCTTGATATCGCTCCTTTACAAGCTAATATTAATGAACTTAAATCAACTAAGCAAGCATTGGAAGATGAAGTTAGAGTATTAGAAGAGAAATTAACTTCAATTGCACTTGGTGTTCCAAATTTACCCGATGAAAATGTTCCAGATGGGGTGGATGAAGAAGAAAATGTAGTATTAGAAACTATTGGTAAAAAACCAGAATTTTCTTTTGAACCAAAAGAGCACTGGGATTTAGATAACGGATGGATTGACTTTGAAAGAGGTGTAAAACTAGCTAAGTCTAGATTTGCCGCACTTAAAGGTGATGCAGCTAGAATGGAAAGAGCATTAATTAATTATATGCTAGATTTTAATAGACAAAGAGGTTTTGAAGAGTGGTATGTTCCATTTATGGCAAACTCAAATACACTTCAAGGGACTGGTCAATTACCAAAATTTGAAGATGATTTATTTAAAATTGAAGGTGAAGATTTATACCTTATTCCAACAGCTGAGGTATCTTTAACTAATCTTTATAATGATGAGATTTTAAGTTCAGATGAATTACCTTTAATGTTAACTTCTTATACTCCTTGTTTTAGAAAAGAAGCTGGAAGTGCTGGTAGAGATACAAGAGGACTAATAAGACAACATCAATTTGATAAAGTTGAAATGGTAGCAATTACAAAACCAGAACAATCTACTGAGGTATTTGAAAAAATGGTTGCTTGTGCAAGTGATTTATTAACTTCATTAGGTTTATCACATCAAAAAGTTCAATTATGTACAGGTGATTTAGGATTTAGTGCTGCTACAACTATTGACTTAGAAGTTTGGCTTCCTGGTCAAAATAAATATAGAGAAATTTCTTCTATTTCTAATACTAGAGAGTTCCAATCTAGACGGGCTAAAATTAGATATAAAGAGGGTAAGAAAAATATCTTGACTCATACCTTAAATGGTTCATCTTTAGCTGTAGGGAGAACATTACTAGCTATCATGGAAAATTATCAAAATGAAGATGGAAGTATTACAATTCCTGAAGTTCTTAAAAAATATATGTAAAATAGGGATTCCCTATTTTACTTTATATTAGCCTTTTGGGTTTCCCATAACTTTTTAAATAGTTCATTTGAATTATTTGGATGACTTATTATGATATGAGTTTTTTTCATTTTCTTTTATTATTAATTATTGAAGTTGTCTATGTGAAGAAGGATAGAATAAATGTAAAATAGAATATGGTTTCTATTTTACATTTAAAAGCTCAATATTTTTTTCTAAAAGAAGTTTTTATTAATTATATTAAATTAGTTAGGAGAGAGATAATATAGTTAAAACTTCTTTGTATGGAAATTATATAAGTTTTTAATCTTAATAAAAATGATATAGGTCAAAAAAAGTCCTATTTCACAAAAACTTTTGTATCATAAAGTTTATTTCTAAAAAGAACTTTAAAATAGCCTTTTGTAACTGCATGATGTTTATATGTAAGAACTTCTCCTATTTTTATTTTTCTTTTGTTGTATATGGATTTTGAGCTTTGAAAGTGTCCTTTAGAGTTTCCTATATATACATCAGGTTTTAATTTAAAGAAAGTACCTACTACAAAGACTTTTGTATAGCAAGTATTATTATAATCATGTTTTGTTTTTCTTACATGTTGTACATTTTCACCATTACCACTTTCATCAAATATACCTATTGCATATGCTGCTTTTACATTTGTATTATAAGAAAATAGTTGTGTTAATGTTAAAATTAATAATAGAATAGCTTTTTTCATAGAACTATTCTACTATATTTTTGTGGATGTTTTGTAGATTATTTGTTAAGAAGTATAAGGTTCATAAGAAATTTTCCTTACTAGTTCACCTTCTTTATTTTTCATTTCATCATATTTTTCTTGATAATACATCTTATCATTAAATGAGATAGGAGTTCTAATTGATTTATATTCTACTAACTGGTCATCTTTATATACCCCAGATACTTCCGCATAAACCCAATAAAAACCAAAGTCTTTCCTTATGTTTTTTACAAATCCAGACCATCTACCTTTAGTCTCTAAGCTACTCCATAACTCTTTGAAAACGGCTTTTGGCATATCAGGATGTCTTACACAATTATGAGTTTTACCAATTAGTTCATCAACTTCATAACCACTAATACTTGCGAATGTTTCATTCGCATAAGTAATAGTTCCTTTTAAATCTGTTCTTGAAACAATCAATTCATTTTTAGGAACGATTGTTTCACATAAAAAGCTACTTTGATTGTATTCCATGTTACTTTCCTGTTTTATCAAATTGTTTCGCAAAACTTTCTAAATCTTTTTTCTTTAAATCACCATTATAGATTACATCTTCTGGTTTTAAATCATCATCATGTAACATATGAGGTACTGCATCAGCATTATCTAATACATCCATATGATCATCTAATTCATCTTCACTGTAGGCCATTTGCATATCTGCACTAATTACATGTGGGATAGCTTCAATAACTTTTAATTTTTTTAACTCTTCTGATACACCTTCGCCTTCAATTGTTACAATAATTCTTCCAATTTCATCATGTAAATGATAATCACATACATCACTATTTTTTAAATTCTCTACAACTTCTTCTAAATATTCTGGTAATGTTTGTATTACTATACTTGATACGTTCATTTATATTTCCTTATTTTAATTTCCAATAATATACTTCATTGTCATCACTTGAACTATATAATTCATTTTCATTTTTAAAAAGTATATTAGTCAAAGTCATCTTATGACCTTTTAAAGTATATAACTCTTTTTTCGATTTTGTATTAAAAATTGTGATATCGTTATCTTCATTATTTGCAAAACCTGCAAGTTTTCCACTTGGACTTAATCCTACACTATAAATTAAAAAATCTGCTTTTTTATAATATTGATTATATTTTTGATAAATAGCACATCTTCTATCTTGACCTGCTGTTATGATAATCTCTTTTTTTATATCAACTTGAAAGACATTATCAACATTTAATCCTGAATAAATCTTTTCAACTTTTCCATTTTTTGTATTAAGTTGCTTTAAACTACCACTCTCATCTGCAATAATAACTTTTGATTTATCTTCATTTAATACAAAGTTAGAAAACTTTGATTGAGATGCTTGTACTTCCCATACAAATTTCTTTTCTTTTAAATTATATACAAATATTTGGTTACTAAGAAGACCTAATATAATTAAATCTTCATTTAGATATTTTGCTTTTGCAATATACATCTTCTTATCAATTGTAATAATTGGAGTTAATTTATTATTAGAATATTCATAAATATTTCTAAAACCTTTTTCTCCTTGAGCAACCAGAATTACTTTATTTTTCATTACATCAACAGAATAAATCTTTGTATTTATTAAATCACCTATGAAATCTTTGATTTGAGGAATTTTAATACTATTTACAAGTTCAGAACTAGAAACATCAAAAATATCTACAAGACTTGCATCTGTAGAAATATATAAGAGATTTTCTTTTAAAACTAAATCTGTTACTCCTCCACTTGCAAGATATGTTTGTGTAGGTTTTAGATTTTGTGAGAAAAGTAGTGAAAAACTAAAAAGTAAACTTATTAAAAGTTTCATATTCAACCTTGTTCTATAATTTTTATATCTATTGCTTGTGTTGGACAGGCTTTAATACAAAAACCACATGCTGTACATTTATCATCAATTATTTCTGGTCTAAACATTCCTAGAAATTCAATAGCATCATCTAAACAGGGATCTTTACAAGAAAAACACATTGTTTGATTCCAACTTAAACATTTTATTATATCAATACTTATTTTAGCATTGATTTGCTTTTTATCTTCTAGATTTAGAACTTCATATTCACAAGCATTTGCACACTCATCACAATATGTACAACCACTATTCGTAAAATCTAAAAAAGGTGTTTTGTCTTCACCTATTACTATAATATGTTCTTCACAAAAATTACTACATTTACCATCACAGTTAATACATTCTTTGTGAAAATCAGATTCATCCTTAAAATATGGAGGTCTTATTAGACTTTGTGATTTTGATTCTTCTCTTGCTTCTTTATTAAATGAAGAAGCAAGAGAGCTAAAAAGCTCTCTTCTTTCCATAACTATTTAAGTGTATCTACACCCTCATTGATATTATCAATAAGATTAGATTTTTTTACATGACTATCAGCTCTAAAGTCTACTTCAAACTCATTTTTAGGAGCTTCAGACATAGATTGTGGAGCATGACATTGAGAACAATTGAATCTTGTTCCAGATAATTTACTAGTTGGTTTACCAATAACTTTAAAATCACTTGTATTTGCAACCATTTTTCCTTCTTTTGTAATCATACCATTTTTAGCTAAAGACGTATCAGGTCTAAAGTTTGTAAAGTGTGATTTTGGAATAGCAGTTGCATTCATTGATTCTGCAACACCTGGTACGTGACAACCAGTACAAGCATTGTTGTTAATTGTAATTGGTAACATTCCATCAACAGTATGAGGAATCATTGGAGGAGCATTTTCGAATGCTCTTGCAATTAGTTTACTCTCTCCTGCTGCTTTCTTACTATATTCTGTTTTAACAGGCATAGCATCTGCTTCAGAATATAAACTTGTATTTCTTAAACCTAAAGACTCTTCGCTCATAGATTGAGTTGCTGAACAACCTACCATGAAAACTGTCGCTGCTGCAAAAAGTCCTAAAGCCATATTAGTTAATTTCATTTTTTTCTCCATTATTTTTATTTCTTATTGAAAAAATAAGAGCATCATCGTCGCATACTTCTATACATCTAGCACAATTTGTACATTCTCCTGATAATACAGGGATTGACTCTTTTGTTACCATATGTAAAACTTGCATTTCTGGACAAACTTCTTTACATTCCATACATGCTGTACATTTGTCTGCATCATGTTTTACTCTTATTAAACTAAATCTACCTACTAGTGAATAAAATCCACCAAGTGGGCAAATATGACCACACCAGCCATTTTTTAAAACAAAAAGGTCAAAAAGAAATATTACAAGCATTGCTGCCCAACCAAGACCTAGTCCAAATATTATACCTCTGTGCATCATTGAGATTGGTGATATAAATTCAAATGCAGTGATGCCTAAAACAAAAGATATTATAAGACTAAGTCCTATTACCCAATATCTTATATTTCTTGAAGCAGGCTGCTTCTTTTGAATTTGATTAAAACCAAAAGTTCTTCGTAAATAGTTTGCTAAATCTGTAATCATATTTACAGGACAAACCCAAGAACAAAAAACTCTACCACCTACAATTGCATAAAAAGTCATAATTATTAGAGCACCAATTATAATGTCAAATGTAAGTATCGCTCCTGCAGAAAACATTTGTAATACTGCATAAGGATCACTTAACGGAATAAGTCCTAAAAACATTGAAGAACTTAAGTTCCCCATTAAAATATTTATTCCATAAACATTTGCAATTATGTATAAAGCCATAACTAAAACCTGTGTGAATCTTCTTAAAATAAGATATCTGTGTTTATATATTAATGTTTTCATTAGTATAAACCTTCCATACCACTATTTAAAGAATCAAGTACAGACTTACTGTCTTTTTTCTGTTTTAAATGTTCTGAATTTGTATTTTCAAGACGCTTTTCATCATTTTTATCCCAGCCTTTGATATAGTAATCACCAGCTTTACCCAATGCTACTTCTCTAGGTAGAACAAAAATTGCGGCTTTCTCTGTCACACAAGCTCTTTCACAAAGACCACAACCTGTACAAGCATTTGCATGTACAATTGGTTTCATAAAGGCATGTTTTCCAGTTCTTTCATTTTTAGAATATTCAATAGTAATTGCCTCTCCTAAGATTGGACATGCTCTATAACAAGCATCACATTGAATACCCCAAAATGCTATACAATTTTCAGCATCAACAACAGCTAGACCCATATCAGCTTCATTGATATCTAATTCTTTTTTTTCACTTTTTAAGCTCTTAATATCCAGTGCTCCTGTAGGACATACAGGAACACAAGGGATATCAGGACACATATAACACGGAATTTCTCTTGGAATGAAATAAGGTGTTCCTAAAGGTTTGTTTTCCCCTGGTTTTGCAAGCATCAATGTATCAAATGGGCAGGCTTCTACACACATACCACATTTAATACAAGTTGCTAAAAAATCTTCTTCTTTTAGAGCTCCTGGAGGTCTTAGAGTTAACTTTGATGCAGATACTTCATCTACATAAGCACTCCAAGTAAGACCACCTAGAGTGGCAAGACCAACTGCTCTTGCCATATCTAAGAAGAATCTTCTTCTGCTGCTAATAGGTTCTTTTTTAGTTACACCGCTTTTCATTTCTTTTTTCAACTTTTGTTTCTTTTCATGAGGATTTATATTGCTCAAGACAATATACCCCCATTAATTATGCTTTATAAATTTTTACCGCACATTTTTTAAAGTCAGTTTGTTTTGATAATGGACAAGTATAATCCGCACAAACTTTATTAATAAATACGTTTTCATCGAACCATGGAACGAATACTAACCCTTTAGAAGGTCTATTTCTTCCTCTAGTTTCAACTCTAGCTTTTACTTTTCCTCTTCTTGACTCAACCCAACAAAGAGCACCTTGTGAAACACCATATTTCTTAGCATCAGCAGGATGAATGTAACATAATGCTTCTGGTACAGCTCTGTATAATTCTGGAACTTGCATAGTCATAGTTCCTGAATGCCAGTGCTCTAACACTCTACCTGTTGATAACCATACTGGATATTCAGTATCTGGCATTTCAGGTGCATCCATATATGGTCTAGCGAAAATTTTCGCTTTATTTGGAATAGGGTTCTTTTTCTTATTAGTCACACCTCTTAATGTACCAGTAGGTTGTGCTTTTAAGAATGGTCCATAGAATGCGAAATCACCAGTATTTGCTTTTTTAGCATATGGATCGTATTTAGCATTAAATCTCCATTGTGTTTCTTTTCCATCAACTACTGGCCATTTAAGACCTCTTACTCTATGGTAAGTATCAAAGTCAGCTAAATCGTGAGCATGACCTCTACCGAAATCAGCATATTCTTCAAATAAG
Source organism: Arcobacter sp. LA11 (assembly GCF_001895145.1). NCBI lineage: Bacteria > Pseudomonadati > Campylobacterota > Epsilonproteobacteria > Campylobacterales > Arcobacteraceae > Arcobacter > Arcobacter sp. LA11. The sequence continues at coordinate 198,273 of NZ_BDIR01000002.1, forward strand.
TATTTTTGGATAAAGAATCCGTAACCTTTCCATGGTTTACCATCAGATCCCATAACATTTCTTGAATCTCCAAAACCTTCAGTATTATCGTATCCTGCTTGGATAGGATCATCTTGACTTAATTTGTATGATTTTGCTCTATCATTTGCAAATAGAATTTCATACATAGTTGTATCTGGAGTATATCCTGCAGCTTTAACAGCATCAGCAGAAATACCTTTAAGAGTCTTTTTACCCCAAGCGACTTTAACATCTTTCATCCATAGATCTTTAACAGTAAATCTTTTTGCAAATTCTACCCATTGCCATGTATCAGACATAGATTCACCTATAGGTTCAACTTGTTGTCTCCAATGTTGAGTTCTTCTTTCCGCATTACCATAAGCTCCCCATTTTTCATAAATCATAGCTGTTGGTAAAATTAAGTCAGAAACTTTTGCAGAGATCCCTGGGTATCCATCAGAACAAACGATGAAGTTATCCATTTCTCTTGCAGCTTTAATCCAATGAGATGCAGATGCTGTATCCATATAAGGGTTACAAACATTTACCCATGCAAATTTAACATGACCATCTTCAATATCTCTATGGATTTTCATGATGTGTTGACCTTGTTGAGCATTAATAGTACCAGCTGGAACTCCCCATGCTTTTTCACATATTGCTCTATGTTTAGGGTTTTTAATCATCATATCTGCTGGTAATCTATGTGTAAATGTACCAACTTCTCTTGCCGTACCACAAGCAGATGGTTGACCAGTTAATGAGAATGCTCCCGAACCTGGTTTAGCTTGTTTATTTAGTAAGAAGTGAACATTATATGCTAATGTATTACACCAAGTACCTCTTGTATGTTGGTTCATACCCATAGTCCAGAAAGAAACAACTTTTCTTGATTTTTCAATATATAAGTCAGCCATAGTTTTGATTTTTTTCATAAACTCAGCATCAGACTCATCTGGGTTACCTTTAGAAATCTTAGTTACATACTCAGCTGTGTAAGGCTCTAAAGATTTTTTATATTCTTCGAAAGGAATTTGCCAATGAGGAAGTCCTGGCTTATTCATAACCATTTTATCACCAGCTTTATATCCGTAAGGTGCTAATGCTGGAGCTTCATCTTCAGAAACGATTTTACTCATTTCTTTAGCCATAATTTCTTTTTCTTTAGCTGTATATTTATCCATAGATTTTTCATTAGCTTTTCTCATACCGTAACCGATATTTGTGTTCGCCGCTGCAAATACGATATGTTTATTAACAAAATCCCAATCAATTGAATTAGGGTTATTAAATACAATCTCTCTTGCAATGTAGTTCCATAAAGCTAAATCAGAGTTAGGTTTGAAAATAATTTCAATATCAGCTAAATCTGAAGTTCTATGTCTATATGTAGATAAGTTAATTACTTTTACATTTTTAGGATCAGATAATTTTCTATCTGTAACTCTTGACCATAAAATAGGGTGCATTTCAGCCATATTTGAACCCCATGAAATGATTGTATCAGTTAACTCAATGTCATCATAACAACCAGAAGGCTCATCAATACCAAATGTTTGATAGAAACCAACAACCGCAGATGCCATACAGTGTCTAGCATTTGGATCGATTGCATTTGATCTAAATCCAGCTTTCATCATTTTTTGTGCTGCATAACCTTCTTGGATAGTGTATTGACCAGAAGCAAATACTGCTACAGACTCAGGACCATTTTCATTGAAAGCTTTTTTAGCATGAAATTCCATTTCATCAAAAGCTCTTTTCCAAGAAACTGGAGCAAATTTACCATTTTTATCAAATTTACCATCAGCGCCCATTCTTAATAATGGTTGCTTTAATCTATCTGCACCATACATAATTTTCGCATTGAAGTAACCTTTAATACAGTTAAGCCCTCTATTAACTGGAGCTGCTGGGTCACCTTTAACCGCAACAATCTTACCATTTTTTGTTGCAAGCATAATCCCACAACCAGTACCACAGAATCGACAAGCTGCCTTATCCCATCTCCAACCACCTTCAGCGTTTTTAGCCGCTGCTTGTAGCTCAGTAGGTACGTTCATTCCAACCGCAGCTGCCGCAGAAGCTGCTGCTGAACTTTTAAGAAATTCTCTTCTTGAAAGTGCCATATATTTCTCCTTATTTGAAATTCAAGAACAATTTTATCACTTTGACTAAACATAATCTTTGACCCTAGTCAATTTATTTAAGTTTAATATAAGACATAAAGAGTCCTATTTACTCTGAAACCATCTTTTTATGCTAGTTTATGATAGAATTCTATCTGGTAAATAACCATTCAATTTTAAAATACGGGAATAATATGGACTTTTTTAATTATATAAGAGCAGTAGGAACTGGACCTAAATCAAACAGAGAGCTAGATAAAGTTGAAGTTGATGATGCAATTGAATCTATTCTAAATCAAAGTGTTCCAAGTGAACAAATAGCAGCATTTTTATTAGGCTGGAGGGTAAGACTTGAAACAGCTGATGAGTTAAGAGCTACTTTTGAAGTATGTGATAGATATGTAAAGAGAAAAACAATCAAAAACTCAATTGAGCTAGGTTATGCATTTGATGGAAAGTCTGATTTTCCTTATTTATTACCATTGATTGGTAAGTATTTAAAAAAGTTTGATTTAAATTTAGTTGTAAGTGGAGATGAATTACAACCTGCGAAAGCTGGTTTAACTGTAAAGCAATTACATGATACTATAGGTTTTGATGATAATATTCATTATTTTGATAGAGCAGAATATTTTAAAGAATTAAGTGCTTTAACAAAACTTAGAAATATTTTAGGATTAAGAACGGCTTTTAATACTGTTGAAAAACTTTTAAATCCTGGAAATTCAGAATATGCAATTAATGCAGCATTTCATAAACCATATGTAGAGAAGTATCATACACTTTTTGGTCCTAATTATAAAAATCTAGTTATTGTAAAAGGAAATGAAGGTGCACCTGAAATTTTCACAAAAGCTAAATATTGGATAAAAGATAATGGAGAGATTAATGAACATATAGTTGATCCTGAATATTTTGGGATTAAGTATGTAAGGTCAGTAAACCCAATTTCAATTGAAGAATCTATTGCTATGGTTAAAAATCCAAGTGATGAATTAGAAAAACTAGCAAAACTAAATGCAGCAATGTTTTTAATAACTGTAAAAAAAGCAACAAATATAAATGACGCTTTTGAAATGATTGATTAATTCATAAAAAGAGATTTCTTTAATCTCTTTTTATAAATATATTTAATAATATTATTTATCTATAAGTATTTATTATTAAAGGAAGAATCTTGAAAGTATCATCAAATATAGAATCTCAATCTATAGGTTTGTTAGAAAAAGTAAATAAAGAAGAGGTATCTAACTCTAAAAGTACTTCATTCCAAAATATACTCACACAGAATGAAGATAAAGAAAATATAAAGTTAGAGAAAACATTAGATGACTTACTTGCTGATATTATCTCTTTAATGAAAACTGGTATGACGGTTGATGAATATAATAAATTACAAGAACTATTAAGAGAATTAAAAGAGAAAATAGAAGAAGGTAATTATTCAGAAGATGAGATAGAAAAAATACTCTCTAATATCGAAAAAGAAATACAAGCTCTAAAAAAGGGAATATTAGGACAAGCTATAGAAAAAGCTGAAGATCCTAATTTAAAAAAAGCAAATACTACAGAGGAATCTAGTTTTCTTGATAGAATAGAAAAAGCGATGGAAACACTTGAAGATTTAAATACCGGAAAAGTTAAAAAAGAAGGATTAAGAGTCTCTTCTAATGAATCAGAACTTTTACAAATGATAAAAGATTTTCAAAAATAAAACTATAGTTTAAAAAGAAACAGGTGTAATTGCAGAAATATACGAAGCTTTTTTAGAACTTCTATTTTCAATTTTATGAGGTATCTCTGGATTGAATCTAATGCAGTCACCTTTTTTTAGATTAAACTCTTTATCATTTAGTGTAACAACTATTTCACCTTTTAAAACATAGTTACACTCTTCTCCACCTTTTGTATGTGGAATAATCTCATTTGTAATTCTATTTGGTTCTAAATTAACAAGTACAAATTCTATATCTCCTTGTAAATCAGGAACTAAAAGTTCACAATTATATAAAGGGTCAGGAAAAGATATTTTTTTTCTATTATCTTTTTTTACAACATATAATGAGTCGTCATTTGTACATTTTATTTCTAGGTTGTCTTCATCTGTAAATAGTTGAGCTAAAGTTGTATCCAATACACGAGCAATTTTTCTTAAAGTTTCTACTGAACCTTGAGTCGATCCGTTTTCTAACTGTGATAACATACCAACAGAAATTTTAGCTTGTAAGGCTAAATCTTTTGCACTCATATTTTTATTACTGCGTAATTCTTTTATTTTTATACCTACATTAAAACTATTTTCCATCAAAACCCTTTTTTAATCATGTGTAAGTTTAACAAAATATAGATTAACTTTAATAAAATTAAATATTGTCTATAAAATATTCAAATTATTTAATAAAATTAAATTATATTTCAATAAAATATGCTAAAATTTAATTTAATTAAATAAAAATAGGAGATAATAATGAAAATTGGATTAGTAAAAGAAATTAAAGTACATGAATATAGAGTAGGATTAACTCCTGATTGTGTAGATGCTTATGTTAGAAATGGACATACAGTATATGTAGAAAAAAATGCAGGTGTTGGTGCAGGGTTTGAAGATTCTGAGTATGTAGAGTCTGGTGGAATTATTGTAGAGGATAAGAAAAAACTTTTTGATGATAGTGATATGATTGTAAAAGTTAAAGAACCATTACCCGAAGAGTATGATTTTTTTCATGAAGGACAAATTTTATATACATATTTACATATAGCAGCAGATAAACCACAAGCCCAAGCTTTACTAGCTAAAAAAGTTAAAGCTATTGCTTATGAAACTATTACATCTCCTGAAGGTGGATTACCTTGTTTAACTCCTATGAGTGAAATAGCTGGACGTTTAGCAACTCAAGAGGGTGCAAAATACCTTGAAAAACCATTTGGTGGAAGAGGTGTTTTATTAGGTGGTGTGCCAGGTGTAAAAAGAGGAAATGTAGTAATTATAGGTGGTGGAATTGTTGGATTAAATGCTTGTAAGATGGCAGTTGGACTTGGTGCTAATGTAACTGTACTAGATATTTCAGCTTCAAGATTAGCTTTTTATGATGATCTGTTTGATTCAAGAGTTACAACTCTGTTTTCTAATAGAACTAATTTAATTAAATGTATTAAAGAAGCAGACTTAGTAATTGGTGCAGTTTTAATTCCTGGTGCAGCGGCTCCAAAACTTATATCTAAAGAGGATTTAAAACTTATGAAGAAAAATGCAGTAATCGTTGATGTTGCAATTGACCAAGGTGGTTGTTTTGAAACTTCAAAAGCTACATATCATGATAACCCTACATTTGTAGTAAATGATGTTCTTCATTATTGTGTTGCAAATATGCCTGGTGCTGTTTCATTAACTTCTACATTAGCTTTAACTGCAACTACATTGAGACATGGATTAAATATTGCAAATAAAGGTTTAGAAAAAGCATTAGCAGATGATAAACATTTATTAAATGGACTTAATACTTATGATGGTAAATTAACTAATGAACCAGTTGCTATTAGTTTAGATATTCCTTTTGAACCTGTAACTTTTTAATAATACATAAGGCCAATAATTAATTTTTATTGGCTTTTATTTAAAATTAAATCAAGTAAATATACAATTTTATAAAATTAAAACATAAGGCTACATATGTCTAAAAAGATTATCTTTGTACTGCTATTTTTTATTCAAACTATACTATTTTCAGAAGATTTAGAAATAAAAGAAATCTTTGATAAAAACAATATTGAAGGAACGATTGTTTTAGAATCTTTTAATACTCAAAAAGTTTACATACATAATAAAAAACGTGCCAATGAACTGCTACTTCCTGCTTCAACTTTTAAAATTTTAAATACATTAATTGCGTTAAATGAGAAAATAGTAAATGAAAATAGTTTAATAAAATGGGATGGGAAAGATAGAGGTTGGGATGTATGGAATAAAGACCAAAGCTTAAAGTCTGCATTTCAAAAATCGTGTGTTTGGTGTTATCAAATTTTTGCAAAAGAAATAGGAATAAAAAAATACAGTAATTATCTTAAGAAATTAGATTATGGAAATAAACAAGTTGGCTCAGAAGTAACAAAGTTTTGGTTATCAGGAGATATTCGAATTACTGCAATACAACAAATAGAATTTTTAAAAAAAGTATATTTAAATAAAATCCCATTTAAACAAGAAGATATAAATATTTTAAAAGAAATAATGATAAATGAAAAGACAAAAAATTATACTCTTTGGGCAAAAACAGGTTGGAGTACATCTTCTAAACCTAACCATGGTTGGTTTGTAGGCTATATAGAAAATAAAAATGATACTTGGTTTTTTGCAATAAATTTAATAACTAAAGATAGGTCTGATTTAAAACTAAGAAAAAAACTTACCTTAGATATATTAAAATTAAAAAATATTATTTAGTCAAATATTAACATTCAACATAGTGAACAGCTAAACCGCCTTTTGATGTCTCTTTATATTTATTTTGCATATCTTTACCTGTATCGTACATTGTTTTTATAACTGAATCAAGGGAAACATAATGTTTCCCATCTTCATTTAATGCCATACGTGCAGCATTTACTGCTTTCATAGCTGCCATTGCATTTCTCTCTATACATGGAATTTGTACAAGTCCTCCAATTGGATCACAAGTAAGTCCTAAGTTATGTTCCATAGCAATTTCTGCTGCATTTTCTATCTGTTCTATAGATGCTCCTAAAAACTCAGCCATTCCTGCTGCTGCCATAGAACATGCCACTCCAACTTCTCCTTGGCAGCCTACATCTGCTCCAGATATTGAAGCATTTCTTTGGTATAAAAGGCCAATGGCACCTGCTGTTAATAAAAAGTTTATTACAACTTGTTCTTTATTTTCTTTTTTTACTAAAAAGTTAATTATATAGTGTAGGACTGCTGGAATAATACCTGCAGCACCGTTTGTTGGAGCAGTGACAACTCTTTTTCCACTTGCATTTTCTTCATTTACTGCAAGTGCATATAGATTAATCCAATCAACAAAAGCTAAAGGGTCTATAGTACGTGTATTTTTTAGTTTTTCATGCATTTTAAAAGCTCGTTTAGGAACTTTTAATCCTCCTGGAAGAATACCATCCGATTTAAGTCCATTATTTACACAAGTTTGCATTACTTGCCATATCTCTAGAAGAGACTCTTCTATTTCATTTTCTGTTTTATAAACTTTTTCATTTTCTAAAATCAATTCTGCAATTGTAAGTTTGTTTTTTCTACATTTTTCTAATAATTCTTTTGCATTAGAAAAATCATATGGAAGAGGTTTTTTATTCTCTTTTTTTTCTAGGTCAATTTCATCTTCACTTATAACTTCTCCACCACCGATAGAATAATATACTTTTGAAAATAGTTCTTTATTCTTATTATATATTGTAAGTTTTATTCCATTTGGATGATAAGGAAGATATTTTTTTTGATGAAGAACTAAATCTTCTTTTATAGAAAAATGAATAGTCTGTTCATTTAATAGTTTTATTGAGGAAGTTGTTTTAATATTTTTTATAGTTTCTTCTATATTATCAGTATCGACAGTTTTTGGAAGATTTCCTAATAATCCTAAAATTATTGCAACATCACTTTGGTGACCAATTCCAGTTGAACCTAAAGAACCATAAAGTTCTATTTTTATTCTAGTAATGTCCTGAAAATAGTTTAATTCTTTTGTTAAGGTACAAAAGTTTTTAGCAATAATCATTGGACCTACTGTATGGGAACTTGATGGACCAATACCTATTTTAAAAAGATTTAGTATGCTCATGTTGAAAACCTTAAAATTGAAAATGATTTATAATTAATATATTAACAATATAAAGTGTGTAAAAAGTTGGTATTTAGCAAATACCTATATTCAGGTATTTGCTAATGAAAATTTCAATTACTAGTGGTCTAAAATTTGTTCTAAGAATAACTTTAATCTATCAGATTGAGGATTATCAAAGAATTCATGTGGAGTATTTTCTTCTACTATTTGTCCTGCATCCATAAAAATCACTCTATCTGCAACCTTTTTTGCAAATCCCATTTCATGAGTTACACAAACCATAGTAATTCCATCATCTGCAAGTTCTGTCATTACATCAAGAACTTCACCAATCATTTCTGGATCTAGTGCTGCTGTTGGTTCGTCAAATAACATAATTTCAGGATTTGAACATAAACATCTAGCAATAGCAACCCTTTGTTGCTGACCACCTGATAATTGATTTGGAAATTTATCTGCTTGGTCTGCAATTTTTACTCTCTCAAGATAATGCATTGCAGTTTCAATTGCCTCTTTTCTTGGTTTTTTAGAAACCCAAGTAGGAGCTAAGATAAGATTTTCAAGAATTGAAAGATGTGGAAAAAGATTAAAATGTTGAAATACCATACCAACATGTGTTCTAATTTCTCTAATTCTCTTTACATCTTCTGTAAGCTCTAATCCACTTACCATAATCTGACCTTCTTGAAAAGGTTCAAGTCTATTCATACATCTAATAGTTGTAGATTTACCAGAACCTGAAGGACCACAAATAACAACTCTTTCACCTTTTTTTACTTTTAAGTTAACATCTTTTAGTACATGAAAGTCTCCATACCATTTGTTAACATTGTTCATTTCAATCATATATTCTAATTCGCTCATAATTTTTCCTATATCTTTCTTCTTTATTTATGGTCTGTGTTAAATCTATCTTCAACTGCTTTTGCATATTTTGACATACTAAAACAAATTACCCAGTAAATCATTGTTACAAAAACATAACCTTCTGTTTCAAATCCAAGCCATTGGGTATCACTGTTTGTTAGTGTAACCATTGCTAGAATATCAAATAATCCGATAATTAAGATAAGTGTTGTATCTTTAAATAACGAAATAAATGACCCAACAATATTTGGAATTGAAATTTTAAGTGCTTGTGGTAGAATGATTAATCCCATAGTTTGCCAATATGATAATGCCATAGAATCAGCAGCTTCATATTGTCCTTTTGGAATTGCTTGTAATCCACCTCTTACAACTTCTGCAATATATGCAGCTTGGAATAATGTAATACCTATTAATGCTCTAAGTAATTTATCAAAGTCCATATTTTCTGGGAAAAATAGGGGTAAAATAACTGATGACATAAATAGAAGTGTAATTAAAGGAACTCCTCTGATAAATTCAATATACATTACAGATATTGTTTTAATAATTGGCATATTAGATTGTCGTCCAAGTGCAAATAAAATTCCAATAGGAAATGATGCAACAATACCAACAGATGCAACAATAACAGTAAGAAGTAATCCTCCCCACTTGTCAGTTTCAACATGTTCAAGTCCAAAACCACCTGCAACTAATATATAAGTTATAATTGGTAATGAAGTCACAATAAATACTCTTATTTTTGTATTGTTAAAATATTTAAATAAAAATATATATAGTGTAAATATAGCTAATGCTAAGTTTGGTCTCCAATACAATTCTTCAGGATAGAAACCATAAATGAATTGATTGAATTTTTCAAAAATAAAAATCCATCTTGCGCCATCTTTTGTTATCTCTTCTTTTGTTCCACTCCAAGTGGCATCAAAAATCATCCAATCTAATAATGGAGGAATAGTTATATATAAAAGATAGAATGAAATAATAGTTAATATTGTACTAACTATTGAAGAAAAAAGATTTTCTTTCATCCAATTAATTGGACCTTTTGTGCCTAAAGGAGCTGGTTTAGCTTCTAGTTTTTCATAAATTGCCATTTTATCGCTCCTTTATTTGCATTTTTGCATTTAAGTAATTCATTAACATTGAAATTACAATACTTAATGTTAAATAAACAGCCATCGTCATTAGAATAATTTCAATTGCTTGTCCTACTTGATTTAATGATGTTCCAGAGAATATTGTTACAAGTTCAGGATAACCAATTGCGGTTGCTAAAGAGGAGTTTTTAACTAAGTTAAGATACTGATTAATAACTGGAGGAATAATTACTCTAAGTGCTTGAGGAAGTACTACTTTTTTCAATATTATATGATCTTTTAATCCCAAGGCATGTGCAGCTTCTTTTTGTCCTTTTGGAACAGCTTCAATACCAGCTCTTACAGCTTCTGCTATATAAGTTGCTGTATAAATACTAAGTGCAAAAGCAAGGGCTAGTAACTCAGGAATAAGTGTCCATCCACCTCTAAAGTTAAATCCTTTAAGTTCCGCAAACTCCAAAGTTGCAGGTGTTCCACTTACAAAGAATATTAAAATAGGAGCTGAAATTAAGATTCCTAATGATACCCAAAAAGTAGGAAATTCTTCACCTGTTTCATCATGTCTTTTATTTGCCCATTTTGTTAAAAATATTACTGCAACGATTGCTAAAATAAAGGCGATAATTACGGCAGTAAAACCACTTTCTAAAATAGGTTTTGGAATATAAAGACCACGATTATTAAAGAAAATAGAGTCGAAAAAGGAGATACTTTGTCTGGGACTAGGAAGTGCGGCTAATACAACATTGTACCAAAAAAGAATTTGTAATAGAATTGGAATATTTCTAAAAGTTTCTACATAAATCATAGATAACTTTGCAACCATAAAGTTTTTTGAAAGTCTTCCTATACCAACTAAAAGTCCAATTATTGTGGCAAATATAATTCCAATTACAGAAACTAGAATTGTATTTAGGAGACCAACAATAAAAACTTTTCCATGTGAATCTGATTCATCATATGCAATTAACGATTGCAAAATTCCAAATCCAGCTTCACTACTTAAGAAATCAAATCCTGTATTAATCCCACGTTTTTCAATATTTATGAACATATTGTTTAAAACAAAATATGTTACAAAAAATATTAGCACTAGTGCTAGTACTTGATAGATAATGGCTCTATTTTCGGGGTTGTTATAAAATGCAACCTCGGGTTGACGAGCTTTTTTATGTTTTTTCATTTTTTTACCTTGTCATTAAAAAAGGGGAAATTTAATTTCCCCTTTCTATTAAATAAATCTAGTATCACAATACTCTATTATCTAATAGGAGCTCCATATTGAAGTCCACCTTGATTCCAAAGTTTATTTAACCCTCTATCAATTTTAAGTGGAGAACCTTTTCCAACATTTCTGTCAAATGATTCACCATAGTTACCAACATTTTTAACAATATTATATGCCCATTTAGCATCTAATCCTAAGTTTTTACCAGCTTCTCCAGAAACTCCAAGTAATCTTTTAATTCCAGGATTTTTACTTTTCATCATAGAATCAACATTTGCTTGTGTAATACCCATTTCTTCAGCATTTAATAATGCAATATGAGTCCATTTTACAATATTAAACCATTTGTCATCACCTTGTCTAACAACTGGTCCTAAAGGTTCTTTTGAAATAATTTCAGGAAGTACTTTCACAGAGTTTGGATCTTTTACTTTTAATACTAAACCATATAATTGAGAAGCATCAGAAGTTACAACGTCACAACGTCCTGATTTAAATCCTTCAATTGTTTGTCCAGATGTATCATAAGTAATTGGTTTATAAGTCATTTTATTAGCTTTAAAATAATCTGTTAAGTTAAGTTCAGTAGTTGTACCTGCTTGAATACAAACAGTAGCTCCATCAAGTTCTTTTGCTGAGTTTACTCCAATACTTTTAGATATTAAAAACCCTTGTCCATCATAATAGTTTACACCAGCAAAGTTTAGACCTAAAGAAGTATCTCTAGTATTTGTCCAAGTTGTTGATCTAGATAATAAGTCAATTTCACCACTTTGAAGTGCTGTAAATCTTTCTTTTGCAGTTAATGGAACATATTTTACTTTTGAAGCATCTCCAAATACAGCTGATGCAACTGCTTTACACATATCAACATCTAAGCCTTTCCATTTACCATTTGAATCAGTAGCAGAGAAACCTGCAATACCTGTAGAAACACCACAACTTAGCATACCTTTGCTCTTAATTGAGTCTAAAGTATCCGCTGTTGATACTGTTGTCGCTAGAGCTAATGCAGCAACACTTAAAGAGGCAGTTTTTAAAATCTTCATTTTTTTATCCTTTTTTTAGTTTGTTCAAACTAATTGTATATTGTAATTGTAGCAATTACATAGCAATTACAATTATAATACTAAAAAAAGAAATTAAAATGATAAATATGTATAATTTATATGCAATTTTATAAGAATTTTTATGAATGAAGAAAAGTAAAAGAAGTTTTAATTTCTTTTACTTTTAAATGTTTATTTTGTTAATGTTACAGGAACATATTTAATACATCTTGCAGAAAAGAATTCTCTTGTGTAGTTTGGAGAACTAAACATATGATCTTTTAATGACCATTCATTAGATTTTTCGATTGTAACACTTTGTGCTACTTTTCTAACTGTTCTACTTTCACATACAACTTTTTCACCTTTATGAAATAAACTTTCAACTTCAAACATTCTTGAACTTGTAACATAGTAGTGCATACCAATAAATACAGCAGATGCAGAACCTACTAAAACTAAACCTTTTTTATACGCACCTTTCACTACAAATGGTCTTGTAGTTACGAATAGTGTAATAGCTAATGCAAATGCAGCAATACCTAAATAACCAGCTTCAAGTTTAAAAAATAGTTCCATGTCTTTTATCCCTTAATTTATATATTTTTCTTCCCACTGTTTAAATTCATCACAAAAGTATTTGATTCTTACTTTTTTAAATTCTCTTGATGAATAAAGTGGCATATTTGATTTATAATCTATTTCTTTTGCAATATTATTAATCACTTCTTGAGTATCTTCTTTTGTCTTTCCATGAATCATTGTAAAAAGATTGTAGTTCCATGTAGGGTATTTAGGCCTTAAGTAACAATGAGATACTGCAGAAAAAGATGCTGCAACTTTTCCAATTTCTTCGCCTTTTGCTCCTTCTTCTATATCCCATACAACCATTGCATTTGCATTGAATCCTGCACGTCGATGATTAAGAATACATGCAAATCTTCTCATTACTCCAGCTTCTTGAAATTCTTTTAATGTATTAAAAAACTCTTCATATGATATATTTAGTTTTTCAATTGTATCTTTAAAAGGTTCCGAAATGATTGCGATGTCATTTTGTGCTTCTTTTATAATGTCATAATGGAATTCATTTAAGACAAGTTCTTTAAAATCTTTTTTAGCTACTTTTTCTTTTTTTTCTTGTTTATTTGTTGTATCAAGTTTAACAGAGATTTTAAAAAGTTTTAATGTAGGTAAAATAATATAGTCTTTTGCATTTGTTAATTTTGATAAGATTTCAACTGTTTCTTCTAAGTTAGATTTTGAATTAGGTGCGATTGCTAAAGTAAACCAAATATTATAAGAGTGATTTCTTTCATAATTATGTGATATTCCAGGATGAGAATTTAAAATTGCTACAGCTGCATCAATATCTTTCTCTTCTATTTCAAATGCAACTAATGAAGACTTATATCCAAGCTTTTTTGTATCAAAAATAGCAGATGTTTGTCTTATAATATTATTCTTTTTTTCTTCTTTTAATATATTTAATACATTTTCTTCTGTAGTGTTTAATTCTTTTGCAATTTGTTCAAAAGGTTTCTTTGTAAGTGGAAAGTTTTTTTGAACTCTATATAGTATTTCATCTTTCACTAATCTCTCCTAAAATCAATTTTTAAAAAGTATATCAGCAATTTTTTAGACTTACATTGATTTAAAACAATTTTGAAAAATTTATTAAATTTAAGAATTAAATTAAAAAATTAAAAAAGAATAGAAAATATACATAAAATTTATATTATTTATATACATAAAAAGATATAATTAATAAAAGCAGTATGTAATGATTCCTAATTTGACACTTGGTTATTACATTCTGCTTTTTTCTTATAATATGATCTATATTCAATCCAAAATAAGAAAGAAGATTAAATGTTTAATAAATTTGCAAAAGTCATACGTTGGTCAGTACTATTTGGGATGTTATATACTTTATATGTAATAACAATTAAAGAAGATATTGAATTTAAAGACCAAACTGATGAAAAAGTTTTAATGAGTTTGGCTAAAGATACTAATATAAATAAAGATAAATATCTAATATATAAAAAACTTATAAATTTATATCCTGAAAATAAAGAACATAAAATTAACTTTGAAAAAATATTAAAAACTCAAGCAAATGGTTTACTTGACGCACATGAAAAAATGTTAATACCTATGCCAAAAGGTAATTATAAATATGTAAATAAAATAGAGTTTGGGAAAGATAAAAATAAAAATTATGTACTTATATTAAATCTTTCAAAAATATTTGATGAGAAACTTGATAATAATACGAGGGAAACTTTAAAAAAGATGTTTAATATAACGCATAGAGGTATCTATGAGCATTATGGATTTGATAATTCTTTTAAACTCTTATTAGTTCCCACTTTTGATTCAAAAGAAAATATAGAGATTATAAATCTTGGTAGAGTATATGAGGAAAAACTTGAAGAAGTACCCAATAGACCTAATAGTTAATCTTTGTAAACTTCTTCATAAGTAAAGTATTTATTTTCTAGGCCAAGCTTTACATATCCTCTAACTTCTTTTTGTGTATTTATGTATTTGGTATGTTGATTTTTATGGTTCTTAGAAACTTTTATATATCCCCAAATTGACGCTATTAAAACAATTATAAATGAAAAATAAACTCCATTTTCATTTGTTGTATATAAATCAGTAGAAACTCTTACCATATTATCAATAACATAAATAGAAGGAAGTGCTATAAATCCTGTCCATGCCATATATATAAGTCTTTTTGAAGGAATTTCATACTCTTCACCATTTATTAAATAATCTAATTGTGAGTTTATCTTCTCTTTTATTTCTTTACTATGATTATCTTCATTATCTTTTATATTTAAAGGTTTAATATGAATAGAAGACAATTCTCCCCATCTATTTAAGTCTTTATACTCTTTTATATAGTATGGATCATCTTTTACTAATTGTTCAATTTCTTCAAGCGTCGGTTTATTAGTATTTAGAGCCTTTTTTACATAATCTAAAATAGCATCATATTTACCATTACTTTTTATATCTTTTGCTACTTTCTTTATACTAACCATATTAAATCCCTTGGTAAAATTCTTCATGAGTAAAATACTTATTGTTTAATCCAATAGTTATCATTTCTCTAGTGTTTTTATGAAGTGTTTTATAGTTTGCATGTTGATCTTCATGATTTGTTTTGGCTTTTCTATATCCCCAGTACGTTAACCATAGAATTATTGCATAGGATATATAAACAAGAGTACCATGTGTTGTATAGTATTCAGAAAACAATGCAATGATATTATGTGCCATAAATATAACCATAACTCCAACACTTCCAATCCAAATAGAATAAGCAGAATTTTTTGAATTTACTTCAAAGTTTTCTAAGTTTTTTAGTTGTTGTACATTATCGTTTAATTTAGTCTTGAACTCTTTGATATCTTTTTCTTCATTTTCTTTTATTTCAAGATTTAAAGCATGAACCGAAGAGAGTTCTCCGTATCTATTTAATTCTTTATATTCCCAAATATAATACTCTTTTGTATTTAAAAGATTTTCAATCTCTTCTAAAGAAGGATCTTCATTTTTTAACTCTTCTTGAACTTCTATGTATACTGTATTATACATCCCATCATATTTAAGTTGATGAGCAACTTTTTTTATATTTACCATCTTTTTCTCTTATACATTGAAATAGGTTATGAGGAATATCCCTCATAACCTTATTTAATATTTTATAGTACGAACTAATATTATTCAGAAGCTGGTACTAAATCTTTTGTATCAATTTTTGAAGGTGTATAGATTCCTATAAGACCTTTAATTCCGATACTTAGAACAACATTTACTAAGAATACAGCCCAAGAAACAAGAATCATAGTTCCTGCAATTGCACCTAAAATCATATATAGATTATATTCTCCATCAACATAGATAGTTCTTCTTAAAGCTCCATCCATAGCAGCAAGTCCCATGAAACAACTCATTCCTAAAGCACCAAGTAGGTGTCCCCAAAAATGGATATCTGCAAGTTTTTGACTGTATAACTTTACGTCATTAGTTAAAATTGGCCATAAAGTATAAATAGCTGCATATAAAGTCATTGTAAGACCAATCAAAATAGCTGCATGCACATGTGTAAATATTATCCATTGCGTATTATGTAAAATTCTATTTAATCCCATATCTGCTTGTAAAATAGCAGCTGGAATAGCAATCATAAATCCCATAATACCAGCAAGTAAGAACTTCAATCTATTATCCATCTTAAGAGGTTTTGCACTCCATAATGTTACTAGAGTAATAAATACAGCGATACCTTGAGTTACAAGCTCAAATGCTGTTACCATTTCTCCTGAAAGAAGTTTCATGATATTTGGTTGACCTTGATCTCCTAATAAGTGATGCGACCATACCATCCAAGAAACAATTAATTCTAAAAGTAAAGCAGCTCTTGCAATATTTTGCATAAACAGTTTTTTACCAGTAATCATCATAGCTAAGAGATACCAAGTACCTGCTACATAAATAAGTACAAGTCCATCAGCAATTAAATCTAACCCCCACCAGAAGAAGTTTTTATATAGTAATGCATTTACAGATGTGTAGTCCATTGCTGCACCACTTAAATCTCCAACAATATATACTAAAATTAAAATACCACAAGTTAAGATTACCATTGCATCTAAAAATGTATCAATTGTTCCTCTAAAAATAGCAACAACAGGAAGTGATACTGCAGGCTCTTTTGCATATGGTTCTCGTCCAGTTATTTTATACCAAATATTTAACATACCATCAATACCAAGAGCAGACAAAATAAGAGGTTTTAAAGGTCTTTTTTCATGTCCTTCTTCTGTATAGAATACAGTTGCGAAAGTATTATAAATAAATAATAGTGTTCCAATCATAATAATAGCAATACCAAGTACAAAAACAAGTCCTCCAATAGGATTAAATTGTTCAAAGTCAACAGGTAATGGCCAGTACAATGTATATAATGGAGCATAGTGATAAATAGCACCACCAAGCCACGACATTAATGTACCAGTAGCAATAGACATCCAAGTGATATTTGCAATCTTAATACTGTATAAAGGCTTTTTCATTAAATAAGGTACTAAAAATGTAAAAGCACCAAATACAATCAAATAAGTTGAACCAAAAATACCAACAATGGGGTGCACTGTCATAATTGAGAAATAATGATTCTCTTCAAAAAGACCTGGTGCAACACTATTTGCTCTCATTAGCTGACCTTCAAGAACAGCAAGTCCATAATAAAGTACACCAAAAACAACTGCTCTTAATGTAACTTTTTGCATAGGAGTTAGTCCATCAGTTTTTAATCCACCTTCTGTTCCGTTGATTAATGTATTAATAAAACTCATAACTAATTACCTCCTAACATTGATCGTGAATCATCCACATCACAACCTTTTACTACAACAGCATTTTTAATAGTCATATGTCTACCACCTTTTGCTCCTGAATACTCTGTTGATCTAATATGATAAACTCCATTTTTATGGAATTGCCACATAAGGTCATTTCTACTTCCAGGATTTACTTGCATTTGTGTTACCATTGAACCATCTTGTCTAAATAAACCAAATCCATATGTTAAATCTTCACTCACTACATCAAATACAACATATTTACCACATTCAATTTCAAGCATTCCATCTGCATTTAACCTATCTTTAGGCAAGATAAATTTTTGTTCTCCATGATTTGGACTATTTCTATCTTTATTTTGTCTAGCAATGATGTTATACATCTGTTTAGACTTGTCAAAACTAGGATCTTTTTCAATCGTATGACGCTTAAAATCTGTCTCCACCCAAGGTATTTTATTAAATGTAAATATGTGAATACTTACACCTACAAAAATTAGTAAACCAACATATATATAAAATGTTCCAGGCTTAACAATTCTTGGTTTTCCTTTAGGATTAGATACTCCTTTTGCAAACCAATATATTAGACTTAGCACTGCAAATACATAAATTGTATAAACAATTTTTAATAAAGCTAAGACTCCAGCTGAATCTTCCATTCCTTTCTCCTTAAACTTAAAATTTTATATATTTTATAAACTAATAAAATATATAAGTTTTATTGAATGTTAGCACCAAAGTTATTTAATGACACTTAAAAATAGTTAAAAAATATACATAAATTTTAATATTTAATATTCATTTAAAAAATTGATATATGTTAAGGAAAACAGTATAGATACTGATATAATGGTATGTGTAGAAGTGGAGCAAATTATAAAAATTGTATATTTTATATTCAGTTAGTAAATAAATTATTTAATTGTATAAAAAATATATAGAATATTAAACAATAAAATAATAAATCATTTTTGAGAATATTGATGTAAATTAATGATTTAAATCATATATTCAGATAATATTTTAGGATATAAGTTTATAGTAAATTAGTTTTTTTGATATACTTATAGGTTCTATTGAAAGGTTTTGTATTGAGTGTTGAAGTATTGAAAAAACTTAATGTTTTATATGTAGAAGATGAAGAAGAGGTTAGTTGTGAAGTAATTCATAATTTAAAGTTTTTTGTTAATGATATAATTTCTTGTGAAAATGGACAAGAAGGTCTTGATGTATATATAAATGAAAAAGATAGCATAGATATTATTATAACAGATGTATTAATGCCTGTCTTAGATGGAAAAAAAATGGTAGATGAAATTAGAAAAATTAATCCTACAGTACCTGTTGTTTTCACAACTGCATTTAACAATTCAGAATTTTTAGAATACACTCAAACACAGGACTTAGTTGAAAATATATCAAAACCAATTGATTTAGAAGAATTATTTCAGATTATAATAAAATTAATAAATAAATAAATATGTTTATATCTTTTTTTAATTCATTATCTTTTACTACAAGATATACTTTTGCTTTACTAATTATTGCTTTATTATCAACCTTAGCGTATTTCAATTTATCTAAATTAATAGAAGAGCAAGCAGATTATGGGAAAATCATAAATATAAGTGGTAAACAAAGAATGTTAACTCAAAGAATAGCCCTAAATGCAATCTATTATAAGACTAATAAATTATCAAGTTCTTTAGAAACAATGGAAGAAAGCCATAACTATTTAATATCTTTGCCTATGTCAGAGAAGTTATTTAATATGTATTATTCGAAACCAATTTATTTGGATAGAAGAGTAAAAGAGTTTTTTAAACATGCAAAAGAGTTCAAAGATAATAGAAATGGGAAAAGTTTAACTTATATATTACAAAATTCTGAAAAATTACTTATAGATTTTGATAAAGTAGTATCTATTTATCAGAAAGAAGTTGAAGACAAAACTTATACTCTAAGTAAAAGAGAATTGTTTATTTTGTTGTTTACTTTTTTTATTTTAATAAATGAAGCATTGTTTATTTTTAGACCTGCAAATAATATGATTAATGCAAATAAAATAAAACTACTACAGCAATCAAGGTCATCTGCAATGGGTGAAATGATTGAAAATATTGCTCATCAATGGAGACAACCATTAAGTACTATAAGTACTATTGCAAGTGGTGCAAAGATAAGAAAAAAAATGAATATGATTGAAGATGATGAAATTATTGAATCCTATGAGAAAATTATAACGCATACAAAACACTTATCAACAACAATAGATGATTTCAGGGGATTTTTTAAAGAAGATAATAAACAAACGATATTTAAGATTGAAGATGTTGTAAATCATTGTAAATCTTTAACTGAAGCTTCTTATAAAAGTAATAATATTGAATTAGTAGTTAAAGAAGAAGCTTCTAATTTAAAAATAGAAGGACGATTTGGTGAAATGTCGCAAGTAATTTTAAACATATTAAATAATGCAAAAGATGTATTAAAAGAAAAAGATTTAAGTCCTAAAATTGTGAATATAATATTAAAAGAAAAAAAGAATAATTATGAAATACTTATTCAGGATAATGCTAATGGCGTTCCTGAAGATATTATAAATAAAATATTTGAACCTTATTTTACAACAAAACACAAATCTCAAGGCACAGGGATTGGACTTTTTATGAGTAAAGAAATTATTCATAAACATTTTAATGGTTATATAGAAGTTTCAAACCAAGAGTTTAAAGTTAATCAAAAAAATTATTATGGTGCATGTTTTAAAATTAAATTACCTATAAAAGAGTTTAAAACTACTTGACTTGAATTAAGGTTTGAGCATACTATTTTTGCTAGAATGTGAAGATTAAATTATATAGGATTCTTTTATGGCATATTTCCCTGCTTTTATAAAATTTGATAATAAAAAGATTTTAATTGTAGGTGGCGGTTATATTGCTTATGAAAAATTAGAACATTTGTTAGACTTTACTAATAATATTACGCTTATTGCAAAAGATTATAATGAAAATACTGAAAAATTAATTAATGAGAATTCATTAGAATATTTTAAAAAACTTTATGTTGAAGGTGATATTAAGGGATTTGATATCATCATAGCAGCAGTTGATGATTTTAATCTTCAAGAATCGATATATAAAGAATCAAGAAACTATAACTGTTTATGTAATTGTGTTGATTTACAAAAGTATTGTGATTTTATTTTTCCTTCTTATGTAAAAAAAGGTGATTTGACAATTGCAGTATCAACTTCTGGTTCATCTCCAGCCATGGCAAAACATTTAAGAATATGGCTTAATAAAATGATTCCTGATTCAATTGTAGATTTTTTAAAACAGATGAGAGAATATAGAAAAAATATACCAAAAGGAAAAGAAAGAATGCAGTTTTTAGATAAGAAAGCAAAAAATTATATTTCAACTTGGAAGGAAGAAAAATGAAGTTAAGTAGATTATTAATAGTAGCATTTTTTATAGTATTTATGTTCTTAGGTTTACAAGCATTAAGACAAGGTATGCCTTCAGAAAAAAATGAACGAATATATACTATGTTACAAAAACATATGCCATATGAAGTGGAAAAAAGAGCAGGTGGATTTTCTATTAAAAGTAAGATTACAGGTATAAAAGAGAAACCACCGGCAAAAGATATCTTTTTAAGATTAGAACAATTAGAAAAACTGTGGGGAAAAGAGTTCTTAAAACTAGAAAACAATATTTTAGTAGTAATGGATAAAAATAAGAAAACAGTAACAAAAATATTACTTAAAACAGATGAAGAAAAAAAATGGGTAAAAGAGTACTTTGAATTTAAATAGTTAATCCTAGTCAAGTTATTTTTTTGTTTATTTGACTATAATTCAAAAAAATAATATAGTACATATTCAAGTATTTGTGAAAATCAGGAGTTTTGATGAAAGTTAAATTAAAAGATGTTTTTTTATTTAAAGATTTATGCGATGATACAATATCGCAAATTGAAGAAATAACTACTCCTTTAAAATTATCGAAGGATAATATCCTTTTTTATGAAGGAGATGAATCAAATTATCTTTATGTGCTTACAAAAGGTATTATAAAGTTATATAAGACAGCTTCAAACGATAAAGAAATTGTAATGAAGTACTTTCATCAAAATGAATTAATTGCTGAGGTTGCTAACTTTGATAATATTCCTTATCCCGCAACTGCTCAGTGTTTTACAGATAGTGAATTACTTAGAATAGATTTTGAAAAATTAAAAGAGATAATATACTCAGATCCAGAATTGTCATTTGTAATTCAAACTTCGTTAATCAAAAAAATTAGAAATTTAGAAAAACTTGTATCTTTACATGTAGTATTAGACTCAAAAGAGAGAATTGCAAAATATTTATGTGACCATACAGAAGATTTTTTTAATACAAAAAATATAATAATAGCTGAAATATTAAATATCTCACCAGAGACTCTTTCTAGAATTTTAAGGGTATTTAAAAATGAAGGTTTAATAGATAGTAAAGCTAAAACTATCGATAAAGAAAAGTTAGAAAGCTTTTTTTCTTAACAAATTAAATGGTTATTTAAACCATTTAATTTGTTCTCTTAATTTAACTACTTCTCCCACAACTATAATTGCAGGTGTTGGTAATTCTTTTGAATCTTCAACAATGTTTTCTAATGTTGAAACTACTACTTGTTGTTCCGGTGTAGAACCCTTTGAAATCACAGCACAGGGATAATCTCTAGCTTTACCTAATTCCATTAATTTATTTGTAATTAGTTTAATATTGTGGAATCCCATTAAAAATACGATTGTTTCATCATTTAAGAATGTTTGCCACTCTATTTGAGAGATTTTTTTATTAGGTGATTCATGTCCTGTTACAACTCTAAAAGATGTTGTAATACCTCTATGTGTTACTGGAATTCCAGCATATGCAGGAACTGAAACAGAAGATGTAATACCAGGAATGATTTCAAATTTAATATTTCTATCATATAAATAGATTGCTTCTTCTCCGCCCCTTCCAAATACAAAAGGATCTCCACCTTTTAATCTTACAACATTTTCATACTTTAGTGCAGCTTGATAAATTATTTCATTTATTTCATCTTGAGGAACAGAATGTTTTCCATCTTGCTTTCCTACATAAATCATTTCACAATCTTCTTGTGCCATATCTAAAATTTCTGGATTTGCTAATCTATCATAAATTAATACATCTGCTTCTTTTACAACTCTTGCAGCCTTTAAAGTCATTAATTCAATATCACCAGGACCAGCTCCCGTTAAGTATACTTTTGCCATTTTTTATTTTCCATCCTCGTATAAAAATATTCCTGAAGGTTTTTTAATATTTAAAATTTCTTTATTTAAAACCCATTTATTTGTATCTACAACAACTACTTTATTTGTATCATTAACTGAAACATATAGTTTTGGTGAAATATTAGACCATCTAATATGTAGTACTTTTCCATCAAAAGTAAATGTTTTTATAATCTCTAATGTTTTAGTATCAATAATTTGAATTGTTGGAAAATCTTTTCCTGAATAAGTCACTGCTAAAAAATCTTTTTTTGGACTTAAGCTTGTAAATACTGGTAGACCTTGTGTTTCAATATTTCTTAAAAATTTAAAATTATCATCATAAACTAAAACCTTACTATCTCCAACTGCTGGAACAAATACTTTATCACCACCAATTGACCAGAATCCAAAATGAGGTACTTTAAGAACCATTTTTCGATCTTTATTTAAATATATTTTTATTTTTTTATAAGTCATTGTATCTAGATCAACAACTCCATAATGGCTAGATGTGAAGAATCCAGCAATATAGTTATTATCTTTAATCATAGCATCAAAAGGAAGTTGTCCTACATCTTTGAACTCTTTGTATACTTCAAATTTAGCTTTTCCTTTTCCTTCATTCATATCTTTATAAACTGAGATAGTATCGTTATCCATTTGTGAGAAAACTAAATAGTTTTTATAAATTTTAATACCGACATTTTTTGAACCAGTTTTTATTTTTTTGATTGGATTCAAGTCTCTATCTAAAATATCTACACTTTTATCATCATAATTTGCTACTGCTACATAATTTTTTCCAATAACAAAACCAATTGCAGATTTTGAAGTTTTATATTCGTTTGATATTTTTTCGCTTATTGGGTCAAATTTGATTACATAACCGTCTCTAGAGATTACATAACCATCTTTACCTTCAAATTTTACAACACCATGATTCATATTTCTCATATTTAAAATTCTTGTACTTTTTACATCATTCACTATTGTTGCAAGAGATGAATCTTCTCTTTCTACTACAAATATTTTTTCTTTTGCGTATACAGTACTTATTGCTATAACAGCAGCTAAAGCTAATTTAAAAATTTTCATTTTATTATCTCCTAATTTCTTCTTGTGTTAAATAACATGATGGGTCTTCTTCCCATAAATCTCCAGTAATTGCATACGCTCTAGAACGTGAACCACCATTACAAATTTCAATATAGTCACATGTAGAACATTTACCTTTTATTTCCCTTGGGCTTTGTCTTAATTTAGTAAGTAACTCATTACTTGTAGAAGTCCATATCTCATCAAAAGGTGTTTCTAAATAGTTTCCAACGGTAAAAGGAAAAAACGGATCTGGTTTTACATTTCCTGCCCAATCCATATTTCCAAGTCTATTTCCAGCAGAATTTCCACCCCAAGATTTTAACTTACTTTCTAATAGTTCTACCTTATCAGGATACTCTTTTTTAAATCTATTTAGGAGTAAAATAGCATCCATTTCCATGTTTCCAGTTACAATATCTATATTACTATCATTTTTATAGTATTCAAATGCTTTATCAATTATAAACTCGACATATTCTCTTCTTTGTTCTTTAGAAATATCAATAGTTAAATTATCCTCACCACGTCCAGAATAAACTAGATGTGATAGATATAGTTTATTTACATTTAATTCTTCACAAAGTTCAAACATCTTATAAAAACTGTCTTGAGTCTCTTTTGTAATTGTAAATCTAATACCTGCATTTCCCCCATGCTCTTGGATAAGTTTAATTGCAGCTATAGATTTTGCATAAGCACCTTTTTGACCTCTAAAATAGTCATGAACTTCTTCGATCCCATCTATAGAAATACCAATGTAGTTAAAAGTATCAATAATTTTATCAACATTATTCTCTTTAATATACATACCATTAGTTGAAAGATATGTCATTATTCCATTGTCTTTCATACATTGTGCAATATCAAAAATATCACTTCTTAATAAAGGCTCTCCACCAGAGAAAATTACAAAGTTAACTCCACCAGTTTTTAATTTTTTAATAGTTTGTTGTATCTCTTCAAAGGTAAGTGTATCTTTTTCATTTGCATCGGCTTTACTATAACAATGATGACAAAGTAAATTACATCTATTTGTAAAATTCCAAATCATAATAGAACCATTTAAAGTTCTAGATTTTTGTTCTTCTAATGTAGTCTTAATTAAATTAGACAATCTAAACATTTAGTTGTCTCCTTTAGATTTGTAAGAGAGTATAAAATTTGTGATTGCATCTAAATCATCTTGAGATAATTTATCTTTAAAGCTTGGCATAACTGAACGTTTATGACCTAGTTGTTTATATGTAGATTTTGGAGCTATTATATGCCCTTGAATTTCACCAATTGTTCTTTTGTTTGCAATCTCTTCAAATGAAGGTCCAAATGCAACAGAAGTTTGATGGTGACACCCCCAACAATATTGTTTAAATACCTTTTCTCCTGCAGTTTCTGATGCGAAACTAACTGAGCTTAAAAGTATTAGTACAAGCGGTATTTTCTTAATAACACGCATTTTGTACTCCTTTTCTTTTGAGTGTATAATAGTAACATAATTAAAAAATCTATTACTTGATTACTGTCAATTAAATATACTCAAAATTAGATAAAATAAAAAATATAATTTATAGGAGATTAAATGGAAATTATAATGACATTAGTTTTTTCAATAGTACTTTTAGTATTTATGATATATCCTGCTATAAAGATAGTAGAATTTCTTGAAACGAAGATGGAAATTAGTGATAAAATGTATAATATTTTAACTGTAGTCTTAACTATAGTTTTATCATTGATAGTTGGAGCTGGATTATATTATTTATAATCCAGTCTCAAATTTATTTTTTTATAATAGCTTCTTTTTTTAACTTATCTATTTTTTTACTAATTACCGATTGAAATTTTTTCATTTTGATTTTATTTTCTATTACAGGTTTAATTTGTTCTAACTCAACTGTATATGCTGGTTGTTTTCCATCTACAAAAACAATATGCCATCCATAGTTAGTTTTAATTGGTTTTTTTGAATAAGAATTTTCACTAAGATTTTTTGCTTCTTCCCAAAAAGCTTCTAACATAGTTCCTTTTCCAAACCAACCTAAATCTCCACCTTTGGGTGCAGATGGTCCAATAGACTTGTTTTTTGCAAGTTCTATAAAAGTTTTTTGTACGTCTTTCGATGCATTAAGTTTTTTAATTAAAGCTTGCGCTTCTTCTTTTTTTTCTACAACAATATGTCTAGCTTTAACTTGTTCTTTTTTATCAAATTCGCTTTTGTTTTTGTCATAGTAGTCTTTTATTTCACTTTCTGAAATTTGTAGATTTGCATAGTTGTTTTTCATCCATGTTTCTACAAGCATCTTACTTTTAAAACTATTTAAAGCTGCAAGATAAGAAGGATCATTTTCAATTCCTTCTTTTTTCGCATTTTGTTGTAATATTTTGTTTTCAATTGTTTGATTAATAATTAAATTTCTTTGTTCTTGTGGTAATTCTGAAAATGAACGTTGCTCTTTAAATGCTTTAAGCATTGCATTAATATCTTTAATAGTAATTGCTTCATTATTTACTGTTGCAAATACTTTTTGAGCGTAACTTTGTGTTGCTAAACCTAATAAAATTAATACTGTAAATAGTAGCTTCATTATTTATTTCCCTTTGCTTTTAAAAAATCATTTAAACTTTGTTGTTCATATTTAGTTAGTTTTACATTTTCACAAGGAAGTTTATTATTACATTTTTCTTCAAATATATCCCAACCAAACAATCTTGGATAAAACTCTCTATTTTTATTAATAAAATTATATTTTCCAACAGGAATGTTAGCAGGATATGAAGCTAATTCTTTGAAAGTTTTAGTATCAATTACAACAATTGCTCCATCTTTTTCATAAATACTTAGATATGTATATTTCCCATCTCCACTATATTCTGTATGGATATATTGTTGACCTTTTCTAGGAACCATTTTTTTAATAGAGTAATCATCTTTATTAATTAAAACTAATTCATCACTACCATTATCTGCCCAAAGATAAGGAGTAAAAGGATGTGTCTTAACAAAGAATCCATCTCCACCTATATTTACTTGTTTTTCAAATTTCCAGTCATACATTTTCCATACAGTTACATATGGTTTTCTAATATGAGGTGTTCCAAAATAAAAGTTACCATTATTGTACCAATATGTTGCAGAGAATAAATGAGGCATACCTTCCATTTTATGTTCAAATACAGTTTCAAAGTTTTTTAAATCATAAACACTTAAAACTTTTCCACGTCTTGCAGTTCCAATTAAATAGTCTTCAAATGGATCAATAAAAAAGTCTTCAATAGGTTCTTTAATTTTTGTATATGTAATATCAAATGTTTTTGTATCAACTTTTGCCATTAAAGGCTTATTTCTAAATGTAAAAATTGCTTCATCTTTTGAATAGAATTCATAAAGTGCAGATACTTTTCCATCAACTTCTGTGATTTTTTTAGGTTTCATTGTCATTGAATCAAGTACTACCATTTGTTCTGGTAATAAACAAGTAGCAAAAACATTTTTACCATCTCTACTTAAAGAGACATTTCTTAGGTTAATACAAGTTCTAACTTTGTTCATCCTTTGACCAGTTTTTAATGAGTATCTTTGAACCCAACCATCTCTTGTGGGAACATAAATATTTTCTCCATCCATAGTGTATTTAATACCACCGTGAACATTATCAAGAGGGAATTTACTTAAAATTCTAGTATCTTCCATAATCCAAACTTTATCACCATCTCTTTCAACTACTGGTAATACTTGTTCAATATCTTTTATATCTAAAGGATTAACTGGGTCATTAAAAGGTGTAACTGAATTATTGATCTCTTTGTCTCCCCAAATAATCTTTTCTTTTATTGGAGATTTAATATATCTTGCTATTTGATTAAGTTGATATGGATTTAAAAATTCATATTTAGGCATAAGAGTTTGAGGAAACCCATTTTTGATTTTTGCAGCTAAATCTTTTTCTTTGTATTTTCGTAAAAATTTTGGAATTAATGGTGGTCCATCTAAACCAATTCTTTTTTTATGATGACAATCTGCACAGTATTGATTATATAGTTCTTTTCCAACTTCTTTTTTAGGCAATGCTTCAACCATATGTCCTGCGGCACCATCTATTGCGTGAGCATTACATAAAAAAAGAGTTACTAAAAAAGATTTAATTAGGATTTTTGTTTTCATTTGATAATCCTTTGAATGAAATAAATTTTTTAAAGAAGTATAATACCAAGCCTAAGCTTGGTATTACGTAAGTAAAGATTAGTACGTATCTGTCATTGTGTTAGTTACGTTAAATTTACCTGTAGGAGTAATTAATCTTTTATCATCAATTACTGATTTTAATTTTAAAGTTTTTGAATCAAAAACTAAGATTGGAGATGCTTTAAGTTTGTTCCCCCAAATTGAAGTCCATACTTCAGAACCGTCAGCATTGAATTCAAAGTGAACTGGTCCTCTAGATTTAACTTCTTTACCATCAGCAGTAAATGCAGACGTTAAGTACTTAGCAGGGATTGGTAAAGTTTTAACAACCTCTAAAGTCTCTTTGTCAATTACGTAAAGCTGAGTTTGTAATTTTCTATCTGGATTAACTGGTCTATCAGCAAAAATGTATGGTGAATTTGGGTGACCTTTAATAAATAAGTTACCTCCACCTTTACCTGGTAATGCAATTTTCTTAACTACTTTCCAAGCATTTTTAGCATGGTTTACAGGGTCAGTACCAATAAATACGATATCGTTAGAACCGATGTGACCTGTTCCCCAAATAGGACCATATTGTTTAGAATCAACGTTTACACCTCTACCTGGGTGAGGCTTGTTACCTTGTGAAGGAATATTAGCTACTAATTTACCTTCTTTAGTATCAATAACAGAGATAATATTTTTAGCATTTGCTGCTGTCATAAAGTATCTCTTAGATAAATCCCATCCACCATCGTGAAGGTATCTTTCTGCATCAACCATTGTAATTTTTGGGTTTTTAACGTTTGAATAATCGTATAACCATACTTGACCTGTTTCTTTTACATTGATTACCCATTCAGGTTTATCATGTGATGCAATAATTGCAGCAACTCTAGCTTCTCTTGTATACTCTTGAGTATCATAAGTGTAACTTGCAGTTGAAACAATTTTTAAAGGTGCTAGTGTATCAGCATCTAAAGTAACAATTGATGGTGGCCAGTAACAACCAACTACTGCATACTTATCTTTAAAGTCATGATGTTTAGAAGTATCGATTGCTCTTGCATCGTTACAAGTTCTAATCTCAGCAACGTTTTTAGGAACTTTCATCCATAAATCAATAACAGATGCTTTCCCATCTCTACCAATTACATACATGTATCTTCCAGATGCACCAGTTCTAGTAATGTGTGTTGCGAATCCAGATGGAACAACAGAAACTACGTCTTTAGTAACACCATCAACGATAGCAATTTGACCTACATCTCTTAAGATAACTGCAAAGTAATCTTTCCAGTTTTTAGCTTCAGGTGCTGTTGGTCTATCTTTAACTGGAATAAGAACCTTGTGAGATTTCTTCATATCAGCCATTGATTTTTCAGGTGGTTGTGGAGCTTTAACTTGAATATATTTAGCCATTAACTCAGTTTCTTCAGCAGTTAACTCACCAGTTTTACCCCAACCTGGCATTCCACCTGGTGTTCCGTTGTTAATGATATATTTTAAAGTTTCAGTACCCATCGATTTAGACTTTTCAGCTACTAAACTTGGTCCTAAAGCACCTTTTCTAAGCATACCGTGACAACCAGCACATCTATCAAAATATACTTGAGTTGCTTTCTTCATTTCTGCTTCAGATAATTTAATCTCTGCACTTGCAGTCGACACCAATCCAATACAAGCAATAGTTGCTAAACTTAATACTTTTGTCAATTTCATATTTCTCTTCTCCTTGATATAAAATCTACACTAAATGCCAAATTATTAATCTTGCGTAAAATTCTCGTTAATATTTGGCGAGTTTTACGAACTTTTTTTAAGGGGGAATTGTTCAATCCCCCGCAAACTTCTTAACTTTCTTCTTCTAATCTTTTTTTCTCAGACTTATAAATCCAAAACATTGGAAGTATAATTATTGTATGAAGAAATAAAGTAAGTGTTAATGGACCTTGATTTAATGTACCAAAAATACTTGGTACAACATCTGTAAATGGTTCAAACATAATATTCTCCTTTTATCTTTCGTGGATTGGATTCTTTGAAGTAGTTAATAAATCTTTTATTAAGAATATAAATCCTATAAAAGTTAATACTCCAGTTGCAAGTCTCCATCCCATACCTTGAACAAACCATACAAAGTCTTGAGATACAAAATATGCTTCCCATGTAGCACCCATTTGTGCTCTTTCTACTAGTACTTGTCCATATCCTGCAATAGTTAAAGAAACTGTCATCCCTAAAACACCAATAGTAATTAATGATATCGCCATTTTAGAATCAAAAGTAGCTCTTAATTTTGTAATACCATTTTTACCTTGAAGTCCCATATAGAACATTCCTATTAAAATTGTAGCATATGCTCCAAAGAATGCCAAGTGACCATGTGCAGAAGTAAACTGCGTACCGTGTGTATAAATATTTACTTGTGGTAATGTATGGAAGAATCCCCAAACACCAGCACCTAAGAAGTTACCAAATGCATTTGTAACAAACCATGCGAATGCAGGTGAGTTAGTCATCATTTTTTCTTCATTTTGACCTTCTTTAAGACCAGTTTCTTTACCCCAGTCATAAACTACGTGAACGAACATTGCAACTAATGGAACAGGCTCTAATGCAGAGAATAAAGCTCCAATTTCCCACCAGTACTCAGGAGTACCAATCCAGAAATAGTGATGTCCTAAACCTAAGATTCCAGATCCAAATAACATTGAAACTTCAATCCATAGCCACATTTCAACTACTTCTCTTCTAGCACCAATAATTTTGATTAATCCATAAGATAATAAACAACCAACGAATACTTCCCAAGTTGCTTCAACCCATAAGTGAATTACCCACCACCACCAGTATTGATCCATAGAGATATTATCTGTAAAGAACATACCAGCAAGGTATAAACCTGCAAGTGCTAAAACATCTGCCATAAGTACCGTTACGATACCTGTTTGCTCACCTTTTAATGCTGTAGCAAATAGATTGAATACGAAAACAAGTACAACAACAACAATACCAATATCAGCCCATCTAGGAGCTTCAATATATTCTCTACCTTCATTAATTAACCAGATAGTAGATTCTGATGCTGGTCCAACTTGAACTAAGATATATACTAAAACAACAACTGTAACAGCCGCAGTTAAAATATAAAATGCTAATTTCCCAAGTTTGATACCAACTGTTTCAATTCCAGTTTCTTCAGGTAATAGGTAATATACAGAACCAATCATTGCATAAAGCATCCAAACAACTAGTGCATTAATATGTACCATTCTAGCAACAGAAAAATCAAAGATTTCAAAAAGAAAACTTGGATATAAGAATTGTGTTGCTGCAATAAGCCCCATTAATAATTGTGCACCAAATAAAACAGCAGCTACAAAAAAGTAGTTAATTGCTAATTTTTGAGATTCAAATTTTAAATTATTTGCCATGAATCGCTCCTGTTACACCATCAGTTGACATTCTTCCAAAGTTTCTTGGGAAACCGTTTGTATCAATAGATGACATATGTTTTAAAAATGCTACTAATCCCATAGCTTCTTTCTCAGTAATACCTAAGTTAGGCATCATTCTCTCATGTGTAGGGTATTGAGAAGGGAACTGTAAAAATTTAGACATAGCTTCTTCTTTAGTTTTTGAGTTTGTCATACCTAAGTATGGTCCATTTGGTCCCCATGCAGGATCTAACCATGCTTTAGTTAAATCTGGAGCATAATAAGCACCATTACCAAGTAGTGTATGACAGTTCATACAGTTTTTAGCTTGAGAACCTAGTTTACCTAAGTGTAATAACTCTCTTGCTTCTTCTTCTGACCAATCATCTCTACCAAAGAATTTTTCTTTTTCACCAATAACTGGCACCTCATGACCTCTTTTATCAGACATTTCGTAAGTAATTTTATAATTAATTACTGTTGGTCCTGGTACTCTTTTAGTAATACCATTTTTAAGATCTGCATCTGTTCCCATAGCTATTTGACCCATGGTATCAAATGTAAGCCATATTAATAACATCGCTGCAAAACCAGTTACCCAACCTGCTGACCTTCGCCAGAAAGGGATACTAGTCCATACTGAAACAGTTTTTTTTGACACTTGTTCCTCCTAATTTTATTGTTCGTATCTTTCTTCTGCACGCTGATTTAAGTAATACCATAAGTGAGGTAGTATTAAATAACACACCATAGTTACCATTAATGCTTTAATAGTAAAATGATTACTTTGAATCGTTGTAGCAACGTAGTACATACAATATGTTTGTAAAACCCAAAAAACATACGCAAAAGGTTGGTATATGCTTTTCAGCTTCTCCATTTTTACTAGCGTATAAATTGCTACGTAAAAAAGTCCAAATATCAGCACAAATGAAGAAGCCAAAAATATTGGTAAAAAATCATCAAGTGCAATCTCTGGTCTTACAATTAAAATTGGTTCCATATCTTCGTTACTCCTCTTTTTTGTAAATATTAAGAACTATGGAAAAATTTTAGTCTAAACCATGATTAAAAAAAATGACCTATATCAATTTTTAAAGATATTTTTAAGAAATAGGGTTTTTTATTTGAAAGTTTGAAAATAAAAAGTTAGAAAAAAATAGTAAAAAGAGTGATTCTTAGCTGCTTTTACAGCTAAGAATCAATTTATCAAGTTCTGCTTTTAATTCTTGAAGTTTTTGTGTTGAATTTATTAAATCTTCAGTAGATTGAATTACCATATCTTCACTTTTGTTTAATTGTCTTGAGATATCAGTTGAATTATTTAAGTCATCAATTACTTTATCAAATTCGTCTGTAATTTCTTCTAGTTTTAGTGAAGCATTTTTAGAGTGTTCTATTGCTTCAGCAGAATAATCCATAGCGGAATTAACTTTATCAATAAAACAGTTTAATGTATCAGTTGCTTGAACAATTTCAGTTTCAGCTTCTATTTGAATTGGCTTTAAATGATCCACATCAGATTGTATTAATTGTTGTGAATAATCAAAGAATTTTTTAGCATTTTTTTCCATTGTCTTTAACTGAGATAAACTATATAGAATTAAAATTATAATCATAAATCCAAACCCATATTGGAAATATTTAATATATTCTGTTTTATTTTCACTATGATTAGTATACATTGTTACAAGATTATCTACTTCTTGCAGTAGATTATTATTTGTATTATAAACAGAATTAACAGTACTTTTAATAATCAATTCATTTTCATTTTTATCTCTTACTATTAAAAGCTCTTTAAATCTTTGTATATTGTTGTAAAAATTATTCCATAAAATTTCAATTTTTGATATTTGAGCTGCAATCTTATCTGTTGGAGCTTTTGGAATACCTGTTAATGTATTACCATCTTTTAAAGAATTTAAACTATAGATGAACTCTTCTGTTGCTGAATCAAGTTCTGTAGTATCTTTTGAGTTATTATGGTACAAGTAAAAAATATTTTTAGAGATTCTTTGTGTTAACATTCTCTCTTTTCCTGCAACATTTATAATTAATGCATCTTTTTTATTTTTTGCATTCAGATATATAGTTGTTCCAACTATTGAAAGCATAAGAATTACAAAAAAAGCACCAATAACCTGAATTTTTGCTCTAATAGTATTTGTTGTCATACTCCTACTCCTCTAAATGTAGAGATAAGCATCTCTTCATTTAATATATTTATTTTTCCTTCATTTATTTCAATTGTGCCATTTCTTGTAAGTCTTTTTAAAACTCTTGATAATGTTTCTGGTTGTATATGTAACATAAAAGAGACTTCTTGTCTTTTTAATTTATTGAACATATCAAGGTCTTGGTTTAGCATAAATGCAACTTTTGCAGTTGCATCAAATACAAGCTCTCTATTTACTATACATTGTAATTGGTGTGTTTTACCAAGTAAAGTATTCATTAGTTTTATTGTTAAAATGTTTTTATTTAAAAATAGTTCTTTGAACTTTTTATAATCAATTGATAATACAGATGAATCTTCCGTAAATTCTGCGTTAGAAAAACAATAAATTGATTCATCATCTAATCTTGTTAATTCCGAAATCATAGAATTATTATAAACATGGTAAAGGAAAATTTCATTATCAAACTTATCTAATTTATATATTTTAAGAAGACCAGATACTAAAAATAATATTTGTGTATTTGAATCACTCTCATAATATAAAATAGATTTTTTAGGATATGAAACAACAGTAGATATTGAAGTTAACTGTTCAATCTGTCCTTCATCTAGTTCATCAAAAAAATCTATTGACTTAATCGTATCTTGTATTGTAATCTCACACCTCAAAATATTTTTTGTTTAAGGGATTTTATAATATGCTAACGAAATTTTTAATTAAGTAGGATGATATGTTAGTAGATGGATATGGAAGAGAAGTTGATTATCTAAGAGTTTCAGTAACAGAAAGATGTAATTTTAGATGTCAATATTGTATGCCTGAGAAGCCTTTTTCGTGGGTTCCTAAAGAAAACTTACTATCATATGAAGATTTATTTAAATTTATAAAAGTTGCAATTGATGAAGGCGTAAAAAAAGTTAGAATTACTGGTGGAGAACCACTTTTAAGAGAAGGTTTAGAGAATTTTGTAAGAATGATTGCAGAATATAAAGATGATATTGACCTTGCTTTAACTACAAATGCTTACCTTTTACCAAAAGCTGCACAAAAGCTTGCAGATGCAGGATTAAAGAGAATAAATGTCTCTTTAGATAGCCTTATCCCTGAAGTTGCACAAAAAATTGCACAAAAAGATGTTTTAGCAACAGTTTTAAAAGGAATTCAAGCAGCAGATGATGCAGGACTTAAGATAAAAGTAAATTGTGTTCCTATGCAAGGTGTAAATGATAGTGAACTTTGTGATATTTTAGATTATTGTAAAGAAAGAAATTACCCTGTTAGATTTATTGAATTTATGGAAAATGATCATGCTCTTAGTGGTGCCAAAGGTTATACTTCAATTCAAATACAAAATATAATAAAAGCAAAATATAAGTTTGAAAAACTTGAAAGAACAGGAAGCTCTCCTTCTCAAGATTATAAAACAGAAGATGGTTATGTATTTGGAATAATTGAGCCGCATAAAGATGACTTCTGTGCCACATGTAATAGAATTAGATTAACTGCAAGTGGAGTTTTAATTCCATGTTTATATTTTGAAGATTCTCAAAGTATTAAAGAAGCAATTCAAAATAATCAAATTGATAAAGCTGCAGCAATACTTAAAGATGTGTTAGCAAATAAACCTGAAAAAAATAAATGGTCTGAAGATACTGAAACTTCTGCAAGGGCATTTTATGAGACTGGTGGATAAAAAATAGGTTTTAAAAACCTATTTTATTACGTTTTCCCATTTGTTTTAAAGTTTTTAAATCTTCTTTTCTTGATACATTATAAAATTCAACTATATATCCAATTGCATTTGAACGTAAGTATATAAAACTATTTTTTATAGTATCCGAATTTACAAGAAACTCATTGTTTGCATTTTTTTGTACATCTTTATACTCTGGATATAGACTCTCTATTTGAAGTCTTAAGCTTAAAAACTCTTTTTTATTTTTAGAAATAACACCTACAAAAAATGACTTAGAATCTTTTTTAGTAAAGATTTGCTCTTTTGTTAAATCAATATCCAACTCTTTTGTTAATTTTGCAAATTTTATATCTTGTGTATCTCCTAAATTATTGTTTAGTAAAAATTTACAAACATCTTCTGCTTTTTTTAATCCAAAATCATAAAAAAGTCCATCTGTTAGGATAACTTCTTCTTCATTATTCATTTTAAATAGTACTTGAAAAGATGAATAGATATTTCCTGTTAAATAATTCACCTCTGTATGAACTTCTTTTATATCTTTTCTTTTAACTGAATTCTCTTTGTATAGTTTATTATTATCATATATTTTCCAAGATATATTCTCTTCATTAATATGCAACTCAATATTCCTTTTTACTAATAAAACATAAAATATTGATGCTATTTGGAAAGCACAAAGTGCAAGAGAAGCAAAAAATAAAATACTATATATTCCTTGTTGTGATATATGACCTTGATACATAACCGATGAAAATATAGAAAATGCTAATAACATAAATAGTTTATATCCAAAGCCTTTTTCTAAAATGTAATTTTGCATTTATTAATCCTTCTCATTTATACTTTTTATAAAGTATCTATCGTTTTTATTTTCTAGTTCTATATTTATATCAAAAACTTCTGATAAGTTCTTTGAATTTAAAAGTTCTTTTTTCAATCCTTGTTTATAGATAGTTTGATTATACATTAGTGCTATATGAGAAATCTCTTTAAATATTTCTTCTACATGATGAGTTACTAAAATGATTGAAGCTTTATAAGAAAGTTTTCTAATTAGTTCTATAAAACTATATTGTGCCTTAATATCTAAGCCAACTGTAGGCTCATCTAGTATAAAAGCTTTTGGCTCATGAATTAAGGCACGACCGATTACACACCTTCTTATTTGTCCTGTACTTATGTGCTGTACTTTTTTATTTTTTATATGAGAAATTTCTAAAAAATCTAAAACTTCAAGTGCTTTTTTGTGCTGTTCTTCTGTAAAGTCTTGGTGTTTGAAAATTCCAATTGAACTATAATATCCACTAAGTACAACTTCATAAGCACTCAAAAAATTTCCATGTTTTTCAAAATAGTTATGTAAATCATTAGTTATAATTCCAAGGTTCTTTTTTAAATCAAAAATACTCCATCTTTCCTTCTCAAAGATTTTCTTTTTAAAAGGGTACTTTGTATTTGGATATAAGTCATTTGAAATGAGTTTTATTAAAGTTGATTTTCCACTGCCATTTGCTCCTAAAATAACCCAATGTTCACCACTATTTATTTTAAGATTTATATTTTCTAGTATGGGCTTAACTTCATAACTCACATGGATATTTTCAAAATCTATTATATTCATTTTCCACCTTTATTTTATGAAATTATGCTAGAACATACTTAAACAAGCTTTAAAGTTGTTTTATATATAATTCGCGTCCACTTTGTATAAAGTGAGATTAATATACCTATTAGGAGGTCATTATGGCTTTAGATCAGGACGTAAAAGCAGAAATAATTGCTAAACACAGAAGAGAAGAAAAAGATACAGGTTCAGCAGAAGTACAAATTGCTATTCTTTCAGAGCAAATTAAAGTATTAACAGATCATTTAAAAACAAATAAAAAAGATCACTCATCAAGATTAGGTCTTTTAAAAATGGTTGGTAAAAGAAAAAGACTTCTTAAATACTTAAGAAGAACTGACTATACTAAATTCGTAGCATTAGTTGCAGATTTAGGAATCAGAGCTAAGTAATTACTAGCATTTGATTATTTAAAAAAGGTTGCAAGAGTTTTCTTGCAACCTTTTTTTTTAAATTTAACTATAAAATTATAAATTAACTTACAAAAATAATTAATATTAATTAATCTTCTAGTAGAATATTAGTTAAAAATTAAATTAGGAAATATATGTTACTTACAAAAAAGAGTGAATATGCTTTACTGTCTTTAATATCTATTGCGAAAAGTGATAGCCCTAAAAACGTGGATGTATTATCACGTGAGTTAAGTATTCCTAAATCTTTTTTAGCAAAAATTATGCAAAACCTTGCAAAAAATGATATCGTTGTATCTCACAGAGGGGTAAATGGTGGATTTGCATTAAAAAAACCATATGACGAAATTACAATATTAGAAATAACTACAGTTGCAGAAGAAAGAATACCATCAGTATTTGAATGTTCTCCTTCAATAACTTCTTGTCCTTCTGATATTGGAAATGCATGTAGTGTATGGCCTCTACTTAATAACCTACAAGGAAGAATTAATCTATTTTTAGAAGAGTTAACTTTAAAGGATATCTCTCAATGAAGCTATTTCATTTATCTCATACAGATTTAGATGGATACAGTTGTCAACTTATAACAAAAGAATTTTTCAAAGAGGGATTTTTTTTCAATGCCAATTATGGTACAGAAGTTAAACTAAGTATCAAAAAAATATTAAATGATTTACAAGAATTTAAAGAAGAAGAAATTCTTTTTCTAATTACTGATTTAAACTTAACATTTAACGAATCAAAAGATTTAGAAAAGAATATAAATGGATTAAAAGAAGAAGGTTTTAATATAAAACTCCAACTTCTTGATCATCATGCAACTGGTAAAAAAAGTGCAGACGCATATGATTGGTATTTTTTAGATACAAAAAGATGTGCAGCAAAGATTACTTATGACTATATGCTTGAAAAATATAATAGCTTTTCTGCTGAAGTAGCCTCTTGGTTAAGTCCATTAATAGATGCTGTTAATGCAATTGATATTTGGCTTGACCATGAAGAAAAGAATTTTGAGTTTGGAAAAGTTTTACTTAGTATGATAAGTAAGGTTCGTGAGATAAACAATGTATTGTTTCCAGATTTAAATAGAGAATTTAGACTTTATTTACTAAAAGAAGCTTCGAAATATTTAAATGAAATAGATGGAAATATTAGATTAGATAATGATATACACTCTATAAAGAAGAGCTTTTTAAAGCAAGATGAAAATGATAATACAATTGATAATTTAAGTGCAAAATATTTAGTTAATTCTTTAGAGGAATTAAAAGATAAATTAACAGTTACATATAAAGAACATAAAGGATTACTTACTTATACTTTAGGTTCTATTTCTATCCCTGCAAATGCATTTTTAAAAGCAAATTCTGATTATGATTTTTTTATTGATATTAGTAAAAAAGGAAATGCTTCCTTTAGAGCGGATGGAAAAGTTGATGTATCTTTAATTGCCCAAAAACTAGCAAATGGGGGAGGACATGTAAATGCTTCAGGAGCTAGATTTGAAGATTTTAAAGAGACTATTGATTATAAAGTAGTAAAAGAATTTATACAAAAAAAACTAGATA
Organism: Arcobacter sp. LA11; assembly: GCF_001895145.1. Lineage (NCBI taxonomy): Bacteria > Pseudomonadati > Campylobacterota > Epsilonproteobacteria > Campylobacterales > Arcobacteraceae > Arcobacter > Arcobacter sp. LA11. The sequence continues at coordinate 237,343 of NZ_BDIR01000002.1, forward strand.
GTTTATAAAACTTAGGAAGAGAAAACTCTTCAAAGTTTTAGTTTCCAGATAGAGCTTTCATTACATGTTCATCTGCCATAGTAATATTCCACGCAGGTTCCCATACAACTTCAGCTTCAGCGTTTTGTGCATTTGGTAACTCTCTTAAGACAGCTTCTTCAACCCATTGAACTATCATTTGATGTAATGGGCAAGCTTTTGTAGAAAGAGTCATAATAACTTTTACATCACCTTCTTCATTACAAATACCATCATATATTAATCCCATCTCGACTAAGTTAAATCCAACTTCGGGATCTTTTACTGTAGATACTGCTTTAAATATTTCTTCTTTTGTATACATTATTCATACCTTATCATATATATTAAATTTTTAAATAGAAAAATTGCTCCAATAATAAAAAATGAAGCACCTGCTTTAAATAAGTCATTACTAGTAAATAGTAATCCAAGTGTTGATAAAACTAATCCTGCAAGACTGAACCAGAATTGAAATTTTGAAGCAGTGTCAGGAAGCATATCTGCTAACATGGGCACTTTTTGTTTCCCTACAAGTGGTGAGAATTTTTCAAACCAAACTAAAAAAGGAACAATTTTATAGATATGACCACTAATAATAAACGCAAAAAATCCCATAAACATAAGCCACCCAATGGTTAAAATCAATGGTTGATAGTAAGTAATAAAATATGCAATTGTTAAAAATATTGCTAAAAATAGCGAACCAAAAGAGACAAATAAAGATTTTACATAAATATCAATTTCTTTTCTAGCTCTAGTTTTATATATCAAATATACTTCATAGATAAATAATCCCAAAGAAATCATAGATAAGATATAACCTAAATAATCTAATGAAGCAAGATTAAATACTCCAGATAGGAAAACTAAACTAACAGCTATTGTCATAATTATTACAGCTAAATTCATAGGTTTTTGTGAAAAATTGTGAGATAAGCCAAACATCGGAAGAAGGACAAGTGATAATGCCATCAAAGTAATACATATATATCCTGCAACTACTGCAAAAACATGAGCTTTTAATAGAAGTGTAATATCTGCACTAATAGCACCAGCATAAGTTAATGCTAAAACTATTCCTACTATAACTCCTAAAAATAAAAATACATTTGAAACAATAAGACTTTTTATTACATTATTAAATTTTTCCACTTTTTTAATTGTTAAAAATACTTCTGCTAAAAATATAAACATTGAAATTAGAACAATCGTACCTCCGTATGGTAATAGGGCACTATAAAAGAAAAAGCCTAAAGACATAAGAATTGTACCAATTAAAAGTAATGGCCATATAATATAATAAAACTCTACACTAAAATGACCTACTTCTAGGGTAACAGGTATTAATTGAGCCATTGCTCCAAATATTATCATCATTACAAAGCCAAGCAATAAAATATGTGTCCAGGCTAAGATTGATGAATCCATATAGTGTAAATTTTCTAAGTTTATACTAAGAGGTATAAATGTACTAAGTAGGAAAAAAATAGCTCCTATTATAAAATAAGGGGCTATTAATTTAAAAGGTGGTGCAAAATCTTGAGAAACTTGTACCATTTGCTTATATTACTGACAAGAATTTTGTGAAAAATCTGTATTTGTAGTTGAATAATTTTTAGAATTAAATTCAACTCTTACTTTATCATCTTCAATATTACTTACTTCAAAATTAAAATCATTTTCAATTTTAGGGAATAATCCACTTGGTGCTTTATGGTTAATCATTATAAGTTTTTTATCTGCACCTTTTAAAAGCTGTAATCCTAACATTGCATTAATCATTGGTTCTGGTGGTGCACATTCTGATGAATCAAAATAATAAACAGTTGAACCATCTTCAACAAATTCAAAAAAATCAACTGTAGAATTTTCAATTTCAATTTTTTTAGCATCACTTGGAAGTAGACTCATTTCAAATCCTTTTTCTATATATTTGGAGTAAGTATAAAACATATAGAAGTTAATTACATTGATAACAATCAATAAATGAATAATTAAAAATAAGCTGTACTTATAATCCCTTTTATAAATTAAGTGTTAATTTAAAAAAATTAAGTAAAATTTATAAAAAGTAAAAGGAAAATACTATGGAATGTGAATTTGCAACAGTTAATTCTGATAATGAAGAAATCAAAGAGATATTTGAAAATACAAAAACAATTGCAATTATTGGTTGTTCACCAAATGAAGAAAAAGCAAGTAATAGAGTTGCAAATTATCTAAAAAATGCAGGTTTTAAAATAGTTCCTGTATATCCAAAAGAGGATGAAATATTAGGTGAAAAAGTATATAGAAGTTTAAAAGAAATTCCTTTCAAAATAGATATGGTAGATATCTTTAGAAAACCAGATGTAATTGGTCTTGTAATAGACTCAGCAATTGAACGAGGCGATATTGATACAGTATGGACTCAATTAGGTTTAGTAAACAATGAAGCTGCTAAAAAAGCAGTAGAGGCCGGAATGAAAGTAGTACAAAATAAGTGTACTAAGATTGAGCATAACGCTCTTTATTAACTAATTTTACAGTTGGGTGTGTTTGTTAATACAATTGTAGCAACACATCCCGATTTTCCATCAGTTCTATTTTTTAAGAATATTGCAGCACCAAGAGCATCGGCTGCATTTTTAGCTAAGAATAACCCAAGTCCTGCACCACTCTCTTCACCCATTCTTTTAAATGGAGCAAAAAGGTCGATATTTTCATCAATACCAGAACCTTCATCTGTAATACTTATTGTTGTTACATCTTTTATTTTTTCTAATCTTAATGCAATTGATTTATCATCAGGAGTAAATTTTATAGCGTTTTGTACAAAGTTTTGAATAATCTGATTTAATAGTGTTGGTTGCACAAATACTTCATGGTGATTAACGTTAGAAAAGAAAGTTAGAATAATCTTTTTCTTTGCACTTAACATTCTATAATCATTTGTTTTTCTTTGTAAATATTGAACTAAATCAAGCTCTTCAGCTTTTTCAAACTGAGCACCTTCTGCACGACCAATATCTAAAATAGAACTAATCATTTTATTCATATCGTTAATTTGATCTACGCTTAGTTTTAAAGTCTCTTTATACTTTTCAGCTTCTCTATCTTTCATTAGTGTGACTTCATTTTTTAGTTTCATCACCGCAAGTGGAGTCTTTAACTCATGGGCAACACCAATAAATAACTCTTTTTTAAATCTAATATTTGTTTCAATTCTTGTTGTTAGAGAGTTAATAGAATCTGCTAATGGATGAAATTCTATAGGTAGATTATTCTTATTAATTTGTGTTAAAAAGTTTTCATCCATATTTGATAGTTTTTTTGTTATTTGAATAATAGGTTTTAATAATGTTTTTGAAACTGTAAATGCATATAGAATAACCATAATCAAACCACCTAGTGAAATTAAAAATAGATTATTAAATATTTTATTTAGCATTTGAATAGATGAATCAATATTTTTAGAAATTTTTATATATTGGTTTTTATTTGGTTCAAATGGATATAAAATTTGCATAAAATTATTATCTTTAATTTTATATGCTGTAAATGGATTTTGAGGTACATGTTCAAGTGTAACAATATCTACGTTTATTCCATTATGAGTGATTACATTAAAATTTGCAGTATCTGTATTTGAATTTTTGCTAATTTTTGATATTAGTTCTGCATCAGCAAGTAAAGAGTCTTTTAGTTCTTCATAGATAGTAGATTTAGTATATCCATAAAAAATAAAAGATAAAATGATAATAAGAAGTGAAGTAGCAAGAATTAGTTTTTGGTAAAACTGTTTATATATACTCTTCACTTGCATTATTATTCTGCCTTAATTAATATTAAGCGTTTTCTTCATCAGTTGTAGGGTAACAAAATCTGTAACCTCTTCTTCTGATAGTTTCAATAGTAGAAATATTTAATGGTTTATCCATTTTTTGTCTAATTTGGTTAATTGCAACTTCAATTACATTTGGAGTTACTAATTCTGGTTCTTCCCAGATAGCGTCTAATAATTGCTCTTTAGAAACAATTTGATCTCTATGTCTAGCTAAGTGAGTTAATACTTCAAAAGGTTTACCTTTTAATTCAATTTCTTCACCGTTATATTCAATTTTTTCTTCATCTGGATTAATTGTTAAATCTTCAATTTCAATTACATTTGTTCCACCGAATCTTAATCTTGCTTCAATTCTTGCAAGTAAAATATCAAAATCAAATGGTTTTTTAATATAGTCATCAGCACCTGATTTTAAAGCTTCAATTTCAGAGTCTTTATCATCTCTAGCAGAAAGAATTACAACCGCAGTTCTTGAGCTTCTGTTTTTTACAATTTTACATAATTCAATTCCGTCACCATCTGGTAACATCCAGTCAGTTAAAACTAAATCGTAATTTCTAATATCAATGAAGTACTCTGCATCTTTATAATTTTCAGCAGCATCTACTTGGTAACCAAAATCAGTTAACCCTTCTTGCAGTGTTCTATTTAATGTAATTTCATCTTCAATAATTAATATTCTCATATAGATATCCCTTTTTATTACTTAGCTTAAATTTAAGTTAAGTTTAAATTTTGTCGGCATTATATCACAAATATAGTAAAATTTAAAGGTTTTTTAAGTTAAATTTTAAAATTTTTCTAAATTTCACCTATTTTTAGTGCTAAAATGGTTTAAATTTAAGGAAATAAGATATAAAAATGTTACATTTTATGATTATTAAGTAATTTTTAAGATTTTTTTAAAATAAAAATATTCTTAATTTTAACAGTTTAAAGAAGCTTATTTTTATCAAATTAACCTTTTGTTAACAAAATAAGGATAGAATATCGCTTATTAAATATTAATAAGGAATATAATGATTAAAATTACAAGTAAAAAATTAGTTTCAAGTCTTATTGCTACTTTAGCAATTTCTTCTGCTACATTAAATGCAGCAGAATCTTATGGAAGTGTAAATGGTGAAAATATTACAAAGCAAGATGTTGCAGTTATCTTAAGAAACCCAAATATCGATTTTAATTCTTTACCAAAAAAGAGTAAAAATCAAGTTTTAGATCAAGTAATTGAAAAGAAACTGTTAAGTACTAAAGCTATGAAAAGTGGAGTAGATGCAGACGTTCAGTACAAAGATGCTTTAGCAAAATTAAAAAAAGATTTAGCCTTAGAAATTTGGATGCAAAAAGAGTATAAAAAAGTTACTGTTTCTGAAAAAGAGAAAAAAGACTATTTTAATAAGAATAAAGAGAAATTTAAAGTTCCTGCAACTTTAGAAGCAAGACATATTTTAACTAAAACAGAAAAAGAAGCTAAAGATATTATTAAGAAATTAGATAAAGCTTCAAAGAAAAAAGATGAGTTTATTAATTTAGCAAAAACTAAATCAGTTGGTCCAAGTGGTCCTAAAGGTGGATATTTAGGTAAGTTCCCAGAGACTCAAATGGTACCAGAATTTTCAAAAGCTGCAAAAGCTTTAAGTAAAGGTAAATACTCTAAGACTCCTGTTAAAACACAATTTGGTTATCATGTTATTTATTTAGAAGATAAAGTTGCTTCAAAAGCTTTGGCATATGACAAAGTTAAAGATAAAATTAACCAAGCTTTATTACAACAAAAATTTAGAGCACATATCAAAAAACAAGCAGATGCTTTAAGAAAAAATGCAAAAATAGTAATTAAGTAAGGAGTAGAATTTGGCTGTATTAGATATTGTAAATGCTGGAGTATTAAGTGGTAGTGAGGCAAAAAAACTTTTTGCCTATGCAAAAGAGAATAAATTTGCGATTCCAGCTGTAAATGTTGTTGGAACTGATTCTGTAAATGCAGTATTAGAAGTAGCAGCAAAAGTTAACTCTCCAATTATTGTTCAGTTTTCAAATGGTGGAGCACAATATTTTGCAGGAAAAGGACTTAAAACAGCAGATGCTGCTGTTTTAGGTGGAGTAAGTGGAGCTATGCATGTTCATACAATGGCAAAAGCATATGGTGTTCCAGTTATTTTACATACAGATCATGCTGCAAGAAAATTATTACCATGGATTGATGGTTTATTAGAAGCAGGTAAAGAGCATTTTAATAGAACAGGACGTCCTTTATATACTTCTCATATGCTTGACCTTTCAGAAGAACCTTTAGAGGAAAATATTGGTACCTGTGTTGAGTATTTTAAAACTATGAACGAACTTGATATGATGATTGAAATTGAGTTAGGAATTACAGGTGGAGAAGAAGATGGAGTTGATAACTCTGATGTTGATAATGCTCTACTTTATACTCAACCAGAAGAAGTATGTTATGCATATGAAGAATTAAAAAAAATATCAGAAAACTTTACAATTGCTGCATCTTTTGGAAATGTACATGGTGTATATAAACCAGGAAATGTTGTATTAAGTCCTAAAATTTTAGATAACTCTCAAAAATACATTTCTGAAAAACATGGAACTGAAATTGAGCCAGTTGATTTTGTATTCCACGGTGGTTCAGGTTCTGAACTTTCTGAAATTAGAGAAGCTATTGATTATGGTGTTATCAAAATGAATATTGATACAGATACTCAATGGGCATTTTGGGATGGTGTAAGAGCTTTTGAATCTAAAAACCATGACTATTTACAAGGTCAAATTGGAAATCCAGATGGAGATGATAAACCAAATAAAGGTTATTATGATCCAAGAAAATGGTTAAGAGCAGGGCAAGAAGCTATGATAGCTAGACTTGAAACTGCATTTTCTGACCTTTGTTCTATTAATAAAAACTAAGCATTTTGCTTAGTTTTTATTTTCTTCAGTAACTAAAGCTAGATTATTTAAATTATACTTTTGAAGTAAATCTAAAACTTTTACAACTCTTTCATATTTTGTATTTTTATCTATTCGTACTATCACAGCTTTTTTATTGTCTTTAATTTCTTTTAGATTATCTTCTAAAGATATAAATGAAACTTCAATTCCTTTTATAGCTAATTTATCTTCATTTAATTCTATAAAAATTTGATCATCTTTTACTTCCGTAGCTTTTGCATCTGCTTTTGGTAAATCAAGTATTAGTGCAAGTTCATCTTTTTTGAATACTGAGGTAACTATAAAAAAGATTAGTAAAATAAAAACTACATCTATAATAGGAGTTAAATCAATCCCTAATGGTTCTCGTCTTTTCATTATTTACCAATTAGTTCTTTTTTAGCTTTTATCTCAATTGTATCAATCATAGAAATAAAATGGTTGTATGCAATATGATGAGGAATTGCAACAATAAGTCCAGCAATAGTTGTTATAAGTGCAATAGAAATACCACCTGAGAATATAGTAGGATCTCCTAAACCTTTTTGTGTAATTACTTCAAAAGCTTTATATACTCCATATACAGTTCCTAAAAGTCCTAATAAAGGAGCAATAGAAGCAATATTTTTAATATAAGTTAAACCACTTTCTAGTCTTTTTATTTCATACTCTATTTGAAATTCTAAAGTTTTAATATTTGTTGTATCTACTTTTGATTCAATTCTTTTAACCATAGCCCTTTTTCTTGGTATTGTTAAAAACTTCCATATAATTATTGTAATACCTATAATATTTAAAAAGATTAAAATATAGACGATAATTCCGCCTTTTTCTATATATTCTAATAAATCCATAAAACCTCTTATTAAATTTTTTAGTATTTTAGTATAATAAAGTTAATGAAAGATATAAATAAATATATAAACTCACCAATTACAGATATAAAATTTAGAGACAAGAAAATATATGTTAAAAGAGATGATTTATTAGATGAAGACTTTTCTGGAAATAAAGCAAGAAAGTTTTATTATTTTTTAGTAAATGATTTTCCTAACATAAAAAAGATAATAAGCTACGGTTCTGCACAAGCTAATTCTTTGTATTCATTATCTGTATTATCAAAGCTAAAAGGTTTAGAGTTAGACTTCTATGTAAATCATATTAGTTCATTTTTAAAACAAAATCCGCAAGGTAATTATAAAGAATCATTAAAAAATGGTGCAAATATAATTGAAAAAGATGAAGAAAATATTCAACAATATATAGAAAAAAATCTACTTAATGAGGAAACACTTTTTATAGAAGAGGGTGGAAGAATCAAAGAGGCAGAATTTGGAATTAAAATATTAGCTGATGAGATAAAAACTTGGGCTTTAGAAAATAAAATAAAAGATTTGAAAATTATATTACCAAGTGGAACAGGGACTACAGCTCTTTTTTTACAAAAAAATCTTTCTTTTGAAGTTTTAACAGTAGCTTGTGTAGGGGGAAGTGAATATTTAAAAAAGCAATTCTTTCATCTAGAAAAAGATGAAAAAATGCATCCTACTATTTTAGAAACATCAAAAAAATATCATTTTGGAAAATTATACAAAGAGTTTTATCAAATTTGGGAAGAAGTTAAAAATGAAACGAAAATTGAATTTGATTTACTCTATGACCCTTTAGCTTTTATCTCTTTAGAAAACTCTACTTATTTACAAAATAAGGAGATATTATATATTCATCAAGGGGGAATTTTAGGTAATGAAACAATGATAGAAAGATATAAAAGAAAATATAAATTTTAATATTAACTTAGTTAGAATATTAACATGATTAGAATATTACTATTAAGTTTAATTATATTAACTTATTCTTTTTCTTCATCAAAAGATTTAGAAGAGATATCTTTACAATTAAATTGGAAATATCAGTTCGAATATGCAGGCTTCCTAGCAGCAAAAGAGAAGGGATATTATAAAGATGAAAACTTAGATGTTGAAATAAAAGAATTTAATAATCTAGATGTTCTTAATGAAATAGAATCTGGTAATGCAACTTATGGTGTATATGATATATCTTTACTCTCTTTTGATAATAAAGAAAGCTCAATAAAACTTATTGCAAATTATTTTAAACGTTCTGCTTTGATATTTATAGCAACTCAAGATGTTATTACTCCTGAAGATTTAAAAAACAAAACTATAATGGCTGAACCTTCACAGATGGCTTCTTCAACATTAAATACATTATTAAAGAAATTTGATATTAAAGAAAATGACTATAATTTAGTAAAACATAGTTTTGATGCACAAGATTTTATAGATGGAAAAGTAGATGTGATAAGTGCATATATTTCAAATGAACTTTATTATATAAAAAAATCTAAAAAACCTTATACTATTATTGACCCTTTATCATATGGAATATATGGTTCTGGGGTAAATGTATTTACTTCAAAATTAGAAACAATAAATAATCCAGAAAGAGTTAGAAGATTTATAAATGCGACAAATAAAGGCTGGATTTATGCTTTAGAAAACAAAGAAGAGATAGTCGATTTAATTTATGATAAATATTCAAAAAGAAAATCAAAAGAGGCTTTACTTTTTGAAGCAAAAGAGACTGAAAAACTTATAATGCCTAATATTTATAATATTGGGGAAGTAAATAAAAACTTACTTCAAAAAAATCTAAAAGAATTTAAGAAAGAAGGTTTATTAGATACTGAAATCAATTTAAAAAATATTGTTTTTGATATAAAAAAAGATGAATCTTTTGATTTAGTATTTACAAAAAGACAAAGAGATTATATCAAAAATAAAAAAGAAGTCACAATGTGTATTGACCCTGATTGGATGCCTTATGAGAAAATACACAATAACAAATATATAGGAATGACATCTGATTATATCCCTCTTTTAAGTAAACAAATTGGTTTGAATATTAGGTTAGTTTTAACAAAAAGTTGGTCCGAGTCAATCGAGTTTGCTAAAAAAAGAAGATGTGATATTTTTTCTCTTGCAATGCCAACAGCTTCAAGATTAAAGTATATGAATTTTACTATTCCGTATATTTCTTTTCCTTTAGTAATATCAACAAGTATGGATAAGCTTTTTATTCCAAATCCAGAGAGCATTATTACAAAAGAAAAAATTGGTATAGTAAAAGGTTACGCTATAGGTGAAATTTTAAAAAATAAATATCCAAATCATAAAATAGTAGATGTTCCAAATGTTGATGCTGGAATGCAAATGGTTTTAGAAGGTAAGATATTTGGATTTTTAGATGCTTTACCTACCGTTGCATATACTTTACAACACAAATATATAAGTGAATTGAAAATTGCAGGAAAATTTGATAGGAAATTAGAGTTAGGAATAGGTGTTCGTAATGATGATCCAATTCTTTTTGAACTTTTTGAAAAAGCTATACAATCAATTGATGAGGCAACAAAACAAGAAATTTTAAATAAATATATATCAGTAAAGTTTGAAAAAGGATTTGATTATAAGTTTTTATATCAAGGCTTATTTATCATTTCTATGATAATTCTTTTTGGTTTATACAGACATCGTCAACTTTTAAAACATAATGAGGTTTTAGAAGAACAACAATTAGCGTTAAATAATTCTAATAAAGAATTACATGTAACTCAAAAGAGGTTGGAGTCTTCTATTAATGATTTTGAAATACTTTTAGATTCCCTTGCAGAAGCTATTTTTGTTTTTGAAAATGAGATTTGTATTGATGCAAACAATGTTATGTTAGAAATGTTTGGATACCAATCAAAAGATGAGGTTATTGGAAAAAGTATAGAAAAATTTGCATATATAAAAGATTTGAAAAAAATAAAAAAGAAATTTTCAAAAAATGTTATTCCTTATGAAGTACATGGTATTAGGAAAAATGGTGAGGTCTTTGATATTATGGTCAAAGGAACTAATACTATTATAAATGGTAAAAAAGTAAGAATTTCTTCTGTTGTGGATATTAGTGAAATGAAATATAAAGAGAAAATGTTATTTCAACAATCAAAAATGGCTTCAATGGGTGAGATGATTGATAATATTGCTCATCAGTGGAGACAGCCTTTAAGTTTGATTAGTAGTGTATCAACAGGCTTAGAATTAAAAATACAATTAGATATTTCCAATAAAGAAGAAAGTACCAATGATTTAAAGAAAATAAATAATACAGTACAACATCTGTCTCAAACAATTGATGATTTTAGAAACTTTTTTAAATCAGATAAAGAGATGACAAGATTTTCTGTTTTAGATGCAATAAAGAGAAGTCTATTTCTTTTAGATGCAATATTTAAAGATAATAATATTATAGTAGTTTTTGAAACACAAGAAGATGTAATTATAAGTAATTATGAAAATGAGTTTACTCAAGCACTGGTAAATATTTTTTACAATGCAAAAGATGCGATGGAAAATAAAACTAAAAATAAATATATATTTATTAATTTAGGTATTAATGAGCAAGATGTTGAACTAAAAATAAGGGATAGTGCAGCTGGAATAGATAAAGATATTATTGAAAATATTTTTGAGCCATATTTTACAACAAAACATCAATCTCAGGGAACAGGAATAGGCTTATATATGACTCATCAAATTATTGAAAATCATATGAGAGGTTCTATTTTAGTTGAAAATAATACCTATGATTATGAAAAAGAAAAACTCACTGGTGCAGAATTTATAATTAAACTTCCTTTATAAAAATTAATTTGATTTTAATCATTAAAAGTTTTACCTAAATTTAGATATAATCTTCGGATTTATCATTTATAACATATATTAGGAAACTTAAATTGAGTAAAAAAAGTAATATAATTTTAATTGGTTTTATGGGAGTTGGAAAAGGTACTGTTGCTAGGGCATTAGTAAAATCCTCTGACTACTTTGCTATAGATACTGATGATTTAATTGAAAGCATGGAAAATAGGAAAGTAAAAAAGATTTTTAAAAAAGAGGGTGAACCTTATTTTAGAAACCTTGAAAAAAAATGTTCTAAATGGCTTGAAAAAAATGTAGATAATACTATTATTTCTACAGGTGGAGGATTCTTTAAACAAGAAAATATCCACAAAATAGGAAAAATAATCTATTTAGAGTCAAGTTTTGAAGGTATTTTACATAGAATTAAAAGTGCTCCAAATGCAAAAGCAAAATTAAAAAAACGTCCTTTACTTAAAAATTTAAAAGAAGCAAAAAAACTTTATGAACAAAGAGTTCAAGACTATAAAAGAGTTTCTGATGTTACAATATGTGTTGAAAATAGGGATATGAAAGATATCATAAAAGATATATTAGGGAATATATAATGAGAATAATTAATACTACAGATGCAAATTTTGAACAAGAATTTGAAAATATACTTGCACGTGCAAAAACAGATATAAAAGAAGTATCTGCAATTGTTACAAATATAATAGATGAGATAGTAGAAGATGGAAATGAAGCACTTAAATCTCATATAGAAAAGTTCGATAAATGGGAAGTTAAATCTGACGAAGAATTAATGATTTCACAAGATGAAATGAAAGCTGCATATGACAATATCAGTGAAGATTTAAAAAATGCTTTACATATTGCTTACGATAGAATTAAAATATATCATGAAAAACAACTTCCAAAATCTTGGATTGATTTTGAAAAGAATGGGACAGTATTAGGACAAAAAGTAACTCCTGTAGATAAAGCAGGTCTTTATATTCCTGGTGGGAAAGCTGCATATCCAAGTTCACTTTTAATGAATGCAATTCCAGCAATTGTTGCAGGTGTTGAAGAAATTATCGTTTGTACACCAACGCCAAATAATGAAATAAATGAACTACTTCTTGCAGCATGTCATATTTGTAATATAAGCAAAGCATATAAAGTTGGAGGAGCAAGTGCTGTTGCTGCTTTAGCTTATGGAACACAAACTATTCCAAAAGTTGATGTTATAACTGGACCTGGGAATATTTTTGTTGCAACTGCTAAGAAGTTGGTATTTGGTGAAGTAAATATTGATATGATTGCAGGACCTTCGGAAATTGGAATTTTAAGTGATAGCACTGCAAATCCTAAATATTTAGCAATTGATTTATTATCACAAGCAGAGCACGATGAAATGGCAAGCTCAATTATGATTACAATTGATGAAGAAGTTGCAAATAAAACTTCTGTTGAGGTAGATAAATATTTAGAAACTTTATCAAGACGTGAAATTGCTAAAAAATCTATTGATGAAAGAGGAGCAATAATTATTGCCTCAAATATGGATGAAGCAATTACTCTTATGAATGAAATTGCTCCTGAACATTTAGAAGTAATGACTTCAAATCCATTTGAACTTTTATCAAAAATTAAACACGCCGGTGCAATTTTCTTAGGTGAAAATACGCCTGAACCTATTGGTGATTATATTGCTGGACCAAATCATACTTTACCTACAGGAAGTACTGCTAAATTTTATAGTCCGTTAAATGTAGAAAACTTTATGAAGAAAAGTTCAATTATTAACTTTTCAAAAGATGCAATTGATGAGTTGGGTGAAGCTTGTGCCTTGTTAGCAGATACAGAAGGTTTAACAGCTCATGCAGAATCAGTTAGAGTTAGATTAAGAGAAGGGAAATAATTATGAGTAAAGATTGGTTTTTAGAAGATGAAGATGATATTTTTACAGGAAGTCCTAAGTCAAAATATTTTGATATAGCAAATCAAGCTAACAATGAAATAGTTGAAGATGAGTTTGATAAATTATTAGAAAAACTTGCAGTAATGGAAACTCTTCTATCTGAAGGTAAAGATGTAGACTTTGATATTAATAAAGTAGTTAAACAATATGCTTTTGAAAATTCAGAAGAGATAGCGGAAATGAAAAAAGGTCTATACATAGAGCTTGCTGGTGATATTGTTTGTAGATTAGATTCGTAAGGTTTTTTGTGGAAGAGTTACAACAAGTAAAAGAACAGATTAAAAATTTTGTTATTGAATGTGATGATAAAAAAAGTTTAGAACTTCTTGATTTATTAGCAACAGGAAAGATGTTAAGAAGTAAATTGATTTTAAAAATTGCAGGTATAAATCAAGAAACGATTAAACTATGTGCAATAGTTGAAATGATTCATGCTGCATCTCTTCTCCATGATGATGTAATTGATGAAGCAGATACAAGAAGAGGAAAACCTTCTATAAATGCACTTTTTGATAATAAAACTTCAATCATGTTTGGAGATATTTTATATTCGAAAGCATTTACAGAGCTTACAAAAATGGATAAAGAAGTTGCATATACAGTTTCAAATGCAGTAACACTTCTTAGTATTGGAGAGATGTTAGATGTAGATTTAACTGAGACTTTTAATACTTCATACGATAAGTATCTTGATATGATTTATAAAAAAACTGCATCACTTATTGAAGCTTCTGCAAAATCTGCTGCAATACTTGCTGGATGTGATAAAGATAAATATGCACTATATGGAAAAAATCTAGGTCTTGCATTTCAAATGATTGATGATATTTTAGATATTACACAAGATAGTAAAACTTTAGGAAAACCTGCAATGCTTGATTTTGTTGAAGGAAAAGTAACTATTCCATATTTATTATTACATGAAAGAATAGAAGATAAAAAAAGATTAGAATCTTTATATAAAAAACCATTAAGTAGTGATGAGAGTTCTTGGATTAAAGAACAAATGATTTCTACAAACGCCTTACAAGATTCCATATTAGAGGCACAAAAATTAGGGAAAGAAGCTATCTTAGCAGTTAAAGATGAACAGAATGAATCTCTTGTTCAGATTATGGCTGCGATGATTGAAAGAGAGTTTTAAAATATGAGTTATTTAAGTATAAGTTTTTCACATAAAAATACAGATATTCAAACTAGAGAAAAACTTGCATTTCCAAGTGAGGAAAATAAAGATAGATTTTTAAAGCAAATACTTGATGAAGAATTAGTTGATGAAGCAATTTTATTATCTACATGTAATAGAGTTGAGATTATAGCTTCTGTTATAAATACAGATTTAGCTGCTAAAACTATTATCAAAAAACTTTGTATTTATTCAGGAATTGATTTTGAAAACCTATATGATAGAGCAGATATTTATGAAAATGATGGTGCTATTCACCATCTTTTTTCAGTAGCTTCTGCTCTTGATTCTCTTGTAATTGGGGAAACACAAATTGTTGGGCAATTAAAAGATGCTTTTAGATTTTCATTAGCAAAAAAGTATTGTGAACAAAATCTTCCTAGAGCTTTACACTATTCTTTTAAGTGTGCAGCAGCAGTTAGAAATGCTACATCATTAGGAACAGGTTCTGTTTCAGTAGCTTCAACAGCAGTTGCAAAAGCAAAAGAAATTATAGGTGATACTTGTGGAGTCAAAGCACTTGTAATTGGTGCAGGAGAGATGAGTGAACTTACAATTAAGCATTTATTATCTTCTGGATTTGATGTAGTTTTAACAAGTAGAGATACTAAAAAAGCACAAATACTAGCTGATACTTATGAAGAACATGTAGAAGTAGAAGAGTATTCAAATTTGGAAACACTTTTAAGCCAAATTCCTGTTATGATTACTGCAACAGCGGCACCATATCCAATAATTACACAAGAAATGACAAAAGAGTGTAATTTTGATAGATATTGGTTTGATATAGCAGTTCCAAGAGATATTGATGAAATAGAATCTCCAGATTTAGAAATTTATTCTGTTGATGATTTACAAGATATTGTTGATAGTAATATGAGCTTAAGAGCAAATCAGGCTAAAACAGGATACTCAATTGTAAATAAAATGTCTTTAGAATTTTTTGAATGGTTAAAATCACTTGAAGTAGAACCCGTGATTAAACATATGTATTTAAAAGGTGATGAGATAATTGACAAAAAAGTTAAAACTGCTATAAAAAAAGGTTTTATAAGTTCTTCTGATGAAGAAAATATTAGAAAACTTTGTCAAACAGTTATTACAGAATATTTACATCAGCCATCAAAGAAATTAAAATGTATTTCAAAAGATATGGAGTGTGATATTATTGTAGGAACAGTTCAATCTGTATTTGGACTAAAGTCTGATTCAAATATGCTAAATAAGTATAAATGTGATCATACAAATGAAAATTAAAAAATAGGATTAAATTAAATGAAATTTTCTCAAATGTTTATGCCAACAACAAAAGAGACTCCAAGCGATGCTACACTACCTTCTCATCAATACTTAATAAGAGGTGGATTTATATCTCAAAGTGGTGCAGGTTTATATGATTTTATGCCATTAGGAAAAATTGTATTAGATAAAATTAGAGCAGTTGTAAAAGAAGAGATGGATAACACAGGAGCAAATGAAATGTTATGTTCTTTTGTTACACCTCAATCTTTTTGGGATGAATCAGGACGTTCTATTACTATGGGAAATGAATTATTACGTTTTAAAGATAGAAAAAATGCTGAGTATGTGTTAAGTCCTACAAATGAAGAATCAGTTGTTAATATGGTTAAAAATAGAATCACTTCTTATAAAAATTTACCTGTTAATCTTTATCACATAAACTTAAAGTTTAGAGATGAAGCAAGACCACGATTTGGGTTAATGAGAGGTAGAGAATTCTTAATGAAAGATGCTTACTCTTTCCATGCAACAAATGAAGATTTAGTTAGAGAATTCAATGTTATGGAAGAAGCTTATAAAAAAGTTTATACAAGGCTTGGATTAGAATTTAGAGTTGTTGATGCAGATTCAGGAGCAATTGGTGGTTCAGGTTCAAAAGAATTCATGGTTTTAGCAAATTCAGGAGAAGATACGATTGTTGTATGTCCTGATTGTGATTATGGTGCAAATATTGAAGCAGCTACAAGAGCTAAAAAAGAAGTTAAAAAATGGCATGAATTGACTGATGGTGTAGTAAAAATGGAAAAAGTTTTAACTGAAGGTATGAAAACTATTGAAGATGTTTCAAACTTTTTAAGTACTCCAAAAGCACAATCAATTAAAGCAGTTATAAAAAAAGCTGTTTATGAAGAATTTTCAAAAATTGTAGTTTTCTTTGTAAGAGGAGATGATGAACTTGAAGAAACAAAAGCTACAAATGCAATTGATTGTTTAGAGTTAGTTGATGCTTCAGAAGAAGAAATCGCTGCTGTTGGACTTTGTGCTGGATATTGTGGACCATTTAATTTACCAGAAGAAATTACGTTTGTAGTTGATAATGAATTAGAAAATGAGATTGGTTTAGTTTGTGGTGCAAATGAAGAAAATTACCACTATACAGGTACTGATTTATCTACTTTAAAAGATGTTAAATATTTTGATTTAATAGCAGTTCAAGAAGGAGACAAATGTACTTCTTGTGGTGGAGATTTATATTACACAAAAGGAATTGAAGCTGGACATATTTTCCAATTGGGTACAAAATACTCTGAAGCTATGGATGCTAAATTTTTAGATGAAAATGGAAAAGCCCAAGCTTTTATTATGGGATGTTACGGAATAGGTGTTTCTAGATTAGTTGCAGCTGTAATCGAACAAAACCATGATGAAAAAGGTTGTATTTGGACAAAAGAGACTGCACCATTTTTAGTAGATGTTATTGTTTCAAATGCAAAGAAAGAAGAAGAACTTGAAGCTGGTATAAAAATATATGAAGATTTAAAAGCTTTAGGTATAGATACAATTTTAGATGATAGAAAAAAAGAGAGATTTGGTTTTAAAATGGGAGATTTTGAATTAATAGGATTCCCATATGCAGTAGTAGTTGGTAAAAAACTACAAGATGGTATAGTTGAAATTGTAGATAGAAAAACTTTAGAAAAAGAAGAAGTTGATATCAAAAGAGTTACAGAAAAACTATATTCAAAAATTAAATAATATTTATTCTTATTCATAAGAAAAAAATAGTATAATACGAAAACTTTTTATAGGAGAGAAAATGGATAGTGTTCAAACTGTTACAGATATGGTTGGTTTATATGCTTTAAACATTGCTGTTGCAATTGTAATCTTTGTAATTGGTAAGTGGGTTGCTAAAAAAATTACTGAATTAGCAGCTAAGTTACTTAGAAAAAAAGAAGGAATGGATGAAACATTAGTAAATTTTATTGATGATATTATTTATTATGTTTTAATGGTAATAGTTATTTTAACTTCATTAAAACAGTTAGGTGTTGATACAACTTCATTTTTCGCAATCTTAGGTGCAGCAGGTCTTGCTGTTGGTTTAGCATTAAAAGATTCTTTAGGAAACTTTGCATCTGGTGTTATGATTATAATGTTCAAACCATTTAAAATTGGTGATGTTATAACAGCTGCTGGAGTTACAGGAAAAGTAGAAGAAGTATTTATTTTCAATACTGTTATGATTACTCCAGATAACCAAAAAATGATTGTTCCAAATGGTGCAATTACAGCCGGATCAATTACAAATATTAATGCAAGACCTACTAGAAGAGTAGATTTAGTTGTTGGTATTGGGTATGATGATGATATAAAGAAAGCAAAAGAAGTTCTAACTTCTATTGTAAATGGAAATGATAAAGTACTTTTAGACAAAGGTATTACAGTTGCAGTTTCTGAACTAGCAGATTCATCAGTTAACTTTGTTGTTAGAGCTTGGGTTAATACTCCTGATTATTGGGATGTTAAATTTGGTCTAACTGAAACTATAAAAACAACATTTGATAAAGAAGGAATTTCAATTCCTTACCCTCAACAGGATGTTCATCACTACAACAACGATTAATATCCCTAAAGTCTTAGAAGAGATTCTTCTTGACTTAAGAAGTATTGGCGCTTTGCCAATACTTGTTGGTGGATGTGTAAGAGATAGCTTTTTAGATATTCCATCAAAAGATTATGATATTGAAATTTTCAATATTGATTCTTTAGAAACTATAGAAAAATCACTTAAAAAATTTGGCCGAGTTAAAGAAGTAGGTAAATCATTTGGTGTTTTAGCTTTACGAATTGAAGATTTTGATTTTGATTTTACATTAGCAAGAACTGAGAAAAAAATAGATTCAGGACATACAGGTTTTGAAGTTACTACAAAAGCAAACTTATCATATGAAGAAGCTAGTTTAAGAAGAGATTTTACAATTAACTCAATTGGATATGACTTTTCTAAAAAACAATTTTTAGACCCTCATAATGGAATAGAAGATTTAAAAAATAGAACTTTACGACATATAAAAGATGAAACTTTTATAGAAGACCCATTAAGAGTTTATAGAGCTGTTCAATTTGCTTCAAGATTTAATCTTCAATTAGATGAAAAAACATTTGGTTTATGTGGACAAATGGTAGAGAAAAATGACTTAGTTGAACTTCCAAAAGAGAGAGTTTTTGAAGAGTTTAAAAAACTGTTTTTAAAATCAGAAAAACCCTCATATGGATTTGAACTTATAAAAGAGTTAGGTATCTTAAAATATTTTCCTGAACTTGCTCTACTTGTAGGATGTGAGCAAGACAAAGAATACCATCCTGAAGGTGATGTATGGGTTCATACCCTTATGACTTTAGATGAGATGGTAAAATATAAAACAGATGATGATTATAGAGATTTATATCTTTTTTATGCACTTCTTTGTCATGATTTAGGAAAGCCACTTTGTACAAAAGAGATTGAAGGAAGAATCACTTCACATAAACACGAATCACTAGGTATTGAACCAACTATCAGTTTTCTTTCAAAAATCACAAATGAAAAAAGATTTATAGAAAAAATCATTCCTCTTGTAAAAAATCATTTAGCTCCATTTCAACTATATAAAGCAGAATCTTCAATCAAAGCAGTAAAAAGACTCTCTTTAAAATGTAATATCGAAGATTTATCTATAGTTTGCCTTGCAGATTGTAAAGGTAGGACTATCCCAGATAAAGATAAATGTGATAAGGCTGTATCTTGGCTTTTAGAAAAAGCAAGAGAAATGAATATCTCTAATGAAGGATTAAAACCATTAGTTCAAGGCAGAGATTTGATAGATTTAGGAATGAACCCCTCAAAAGAGTTTAAAGATATTCTAGAGTATGCATTAAACTTGCAAATAGAAGAAAATCTAAATAAAGAAGAAATTTTAATAAATATCAAAAAAAATCTAAGAAAATAGTATTTTTTTATAACCCGTTAAATTATATTTGAATAGAATACCTTAAATAAAATTAGGTTATCAAATGGGCAATGAATACAATGTAATTGAAAAAGCTATTATAAAATGTGCTTGTGGTGGAAAAGTCTCTCTAACTTCTTCTGCAAAAGTTGAAAGAATTGCAGGTGAAAAACCATTATATTTAAATGATATAATAGGTGCACCCGTAGCTTGTCCAAGAAGTAAAAACAAATGTTCCGTAGTAGCCTCAATCTCAATGGCAGGTACAGAATCAAATGTTTGCTCAACGAGTGAATACTTTTTATTAAGAACTGATGGATTTACTACAGACAAAGGTAGAGCCGTAATTTTATCTAATCCTGGACAAGGGACTTCAAAAATTGCTAAAGTTCCCAGTGTAGAAAATCTAGTTGTACAAGAAGATGAACCTCTTGAAAAAGTAGTAAGAGAAGAAAAAAAGAAAGAATATAAAAGAAAATATGCCCTGTATTTCCTACGAAAAAGTGAAGATGTATATAAACCCCTTAGACCAACAAGAGAATTTATAAAAGCAGATGAAACTTTCCTTTCAAAAGATGGAACCTTAGATATAAAGGATAATATCCATGTGCATACCTTTGCCTATATTTATATAACTCAAGAAAATAAAACAATAGAGTACAAAGTAATAAGTAAAGGGACATTATATAGTGAAGAATTAAAAGAAATTTTCTTTAAAAATACGCAAACAAATGTAGAATATACCTATATTCCATTAGAAAAAGATACTAAAGTTGATATCTCATATAGTAGTATAAAATTACAAGATAAAAAAGATATAGTAAAGTTAAAGAGACTAAGCATAGATCCTAAACAACCTGATCAAAAAGATTATTTCTACCTTAAAGATGCTCAAGGAATAAATGACAATGAAATCACTAAAGAGACTTTAGAAACACAAAAAAAGTTTAAACAAAGTAATGATGGAAAACAAAAAAGATTAAATATCCTTTGTATCATAGAAGATATATTAGGTGAAATAGAAGATATGTATGTCAAATACTATAACAACTATAAACTAGCCTATGCACATAATCACTCTATTATTGAAGATATAAAAAAGAATAATTTGTATACTTATACAATAGCAAATATGGTAGATTATTTTTATGTATCAAAAGATGAAACAAAAACTTATAAAGACTCTATCCAAGAGTTAAAAATAATTTATAATGATATGATTTCTTTATTATTATCTGATACTGAACTAACGAATCTTTTAACAGTAGAAAAAGATATTTCAAAAATACTTGAAAAAGATATAGAGAAAGTAGCCCAATCATATTTTCAACAAATACAATTTTTGAAAAAAGATTTCTTTAAAGATAGATATGAAAATAAAAACAGTGTATATTACAGTAAAACAAACTTCAGGACGGCCAATAGATATGTATATCTAACAGATAGTATCAGAAAGACAAATAGAAGGTATGTAGCTAATATGTCTAGAAGTGGGATGAAACCTTTAGAATTTAATAGTACAAATGATGACTATACACAGATAAAAAATAACGCTTCACATGTTTTGGCTCATGTATTATTTTCTTTAGTTTATAGTGAGAAGTTTGAGAAAGAGTTAAAGTCTACAAGTGCATATTCAAAACTAAATAAATTAAGAAACAACTTTTTGATAAAACTAAGAGGAATTGCACCAAAACCAAACATCAGTGACAAATCTATAGAAGATATGCAAGATGTAGTTGAAAAGCAAACTATTTACCATGATATAATGGTAAAACCTCAAAGTTTTAGAGATAAGTTTCTTGAAGAGTATGAAGATTTGGACTATGTAAAAAGTATAAAATCTTTTGAGCAAAAGGGAGATAAAGTTAGTTTTAAATCAAAGTATATTTACAGTCAAGATATAAACTATTATAAAAATGATATTGAAAAACCAATGGATATTATGAAAAAAATTGCTGTAAAACTAAAAGATGCAAAACTAAAAGAACTTTTAAGAATATATGAGGGTATTGAAAATACGGATAAACTAAATTATGTTGTCTCTGCTATGAATATTATATATTTATTAAGTGCTCCTAGAACATATTTAGACCAAGAAACTGATATAAACTCTTTTTTTAATGATGAGTTAACTCATATCTATGATTTTGTAGTAGATATGACAAAAAAGAAAATAGCTTTAAGTGATAAACAAAAAGAGACTTTAAGGTTTGAGTATCAGGTATCTGAAACTTATTCTTCAATGCAAATGAATCTAATACTAAATGATATAATATTTTCCAACTCAAAGAAAAAAGCACTTAAGTTTATAGAAAAATTCAAAGTAGCTGTAGAAACTGATACAAAAAAAGATATAAACTATAAATATATCCATGACCAAGACCAAAATATAAAAAGCTTACAAAGAGAATATTATGAAGCTTTAAAAAATATAGAAGGGAATACTTCTAATATTGATAAAATACTTGTAGAATTTACTAAAGATGAGACAAAAAGAATATCTATTTCTCAAAAATCAGCAACATATTTAAGCTCAGGATTAAAAACCTATGGAAATATTATAGCTATAGCTAAAGTAAGTGATTATTTATTTTTTGATGATAGTAAAAAAAATATAAAAACTCATATAGGTTTTGTAAATGACTTAACTGCTGTAACAGTAAGTTTAGGATTACTAGTAGGTAAATACCCGAGAACTCCGATGAAGGTTTTAGAATTATTTTTAAAAACAAATACTGCAAGAGGAATAAAACTATCTAGTAAAAAATTACTTAATTTTATAGAACAAAAAGCAGTGGCAAAAATAGCAGTCATAACTATAGTAATAACAACAGCCTATGATGTAGTAACCTTATATAAAAGAGAAGACTATGATGCTCTTGTAGTAACAACAGCACTAGCAGGAGTAAGTTTAGCTCTTATACTAACAATACCAGCAACCCCAGCGATAATCCTAGGAGCAATAGTAGCTATCATAGGAGGACTTATATTAAATGAAATCATAGATAGTGATTTAGATATATATTTAAAAAAATCACTTCTATATAAAACAATAGATTTTTCTATTTGGAAAAACCTAAGAGGAATAGCCCAAGATAAAAAATATCAAGCTCCATATCTTTTTGAAACTACAAATCAAAAAAAAGAATTAAAAACTATATCAAGTGATGGCTTTAATACTCCAAAAAAACTAGTAAACTTTATAGGAGAGAACTACAAAGGAAATGAAAAATACTTTGACACATCTTTAAGAAATGAACTAAGCTTTTTTAAATCATCTATATTTGGATATAAACTAGAACTACTAGATGAGACAAAAAGAGTAAAAAAATTAAAAAATAAGTATAATGTAGATGTGACTCTTTATGAAAAAACTTTTGTTAAGATACCTAAAATAATTGCTGATGATAAAGATTTTAAATTTATATTTGAATCTGATGGTAAATATCAAGTTATCAAAAAAAGTAGCTTAATACTTGAAAATGATTACAATATTTACGATTTATTTAATCAAAACTTTACAAATTTAGATGAATTAAAAACGATAAATTATAAAGAAGCATCTATACTAGTTATCTCATCACAAGTAGAGTTAAAGTATGATTTTGTTTATAGCTATAAAGATTTAAATTACTTATTTGCTTTAAATTTTGAACAATCAAGTTTTACACTACAAGATGTGGAAGAACTAGAAAAATTAATAGAAAAAAAAGAGGACACTAAATAATGAAACAAAAACAGATAATTAAAATATTACTAATATTAACATTAACTATATTTTTCACTGCATGTAATGACAATAAAAAAGAAATGGAGCATAAAGCTATTTTATCAATGCCTAATGTGAAAGAAAGTGATATTAATAAATATTACAAGTTAAGTACATATTTAAAAGCAAAAAAAGACCCAATATCAGCCACAAAAATAGGATATGCTTATTCAGAAGAATTAAAAGATTATGATAAAGCAATAGAGTGGTATAAATACTCAAACTCAATGAAACCAATGGGTGAAAACTCAAACTATATGTGCTATGCCTATCAAATGAAAAAAGAGTATGAAGAAGCTATAAAATGGTGTAAAAATGCTATTGAGCTTGGAAGTGATGAGGCATTACTTCTTTTAGGAAATGCATATACAGAACTAAATGAATATAATGAATCAATATTATGGATTAAAAAAGCTTATGAAAAAAACAATCCTGATGCCGCAATTAACTTAGGTTATTCATATTCTAAAATAAATGATTATAAAAATGCAGAAAAATGGTATAAAATAGCAGTAAAAAATAATGATTATGAAGCTTATAAAAATTTGTCTACTCTTTATAATGAAAAATTAAATGATAATATAAAAGCAAGTGCTTACGCAATAGCAGTTATAGATACAAAATATTCTAAATCTTCTGTTTTAAGAGTTTTAAAAGAAGAAATGAAAATTCCAAATGAAACAATAAAAAAAGGCTATGAACTACAACTAAACTCAGATGAATTTCCAATAAAGTATAAAGGTGACTTAGGATTATAAAATGAATAAGTCACTAGCGATTATAATAATTCTTATACTTTTTTTCTCGATAAGATATTTTGTCCAAAAAAATCAAAAACAAGAAGAAATGACTTATCAACAAATACAAATGGATTTGGATAATATAAAAAACTCTTCTAAATATAGATTAAATAGTGGAAACTAAATAATGAAATTAATAAAAATATTACTAATATTAACATTAACTATATTTTTCACCGCATGTAATGACAATAAAAAAGAAATAGGATATGAAGCTACTTTACCTATGCCTAGTACAAAAGGATTATCAAATATGGGATTGATAGGATTAGCCCATGATGGAAAAAAAGACCCAATACCAGCAACACAAATAGGATACACCTATTCAGAAGAGTTAAAAGATTATGATAAAGCAATAGAATGGTATAAATACTCAAATTCAATGAAACCAATGGCTGAAAACTCAAACTATATGTGCTATGCCTATCAAATGAAAAAAGAGTATGAAGAAGCTCTAAAATGGTGTAAAAATGCTATTGAGCTTGGGAGTGATGAGGCATTAATTGGATTAGGAAGTGCCTACGATGAAGTTAATGAACATGCAAGAGCAATTGATTATTACAAAAAAGCATATGAAAAAAAACTTCCTGAAGCTTCAAACAACTTAGGATATTCATATTCAAAAATTAAAGATTATAAAAAGGCAGAAGTTTGGTATAAAAAAGCTATAAAAGAAGGTAATTTAGAATCATATCAAAATATAGCAACTTTTTATCATGAAGGGTTAAATGATAATATAAAAGCAAGTGCATACGCAATAGCAGTGATAGATACAAAATACTCTAAATCTTCTGTTTTAAGAGTTTTAAAAGAAGAAATGAAAATTCCAAATGAAACAATAAAAAAAGGCTATGAATTACAACTAAATTCAGATGAGTTTCCAATAAAATATAAAGGTGACTTAGGATTATAAATAGATGATTGAAGTAAAAGTAGTCTCTAAAAAAGACTACTTCTAGCTTTATATATTATTGATTAATAATATGAACATCTCTTTGTGGAAATGGTATAGTGATATTGTTTGCATCTAGAGCTTTTTTGATATCTTCTCTAACACCAAAATAAACATCCCAGTAATCATCTGTATTACACCAAGGCATAACTAGTAAGTTTACTGAGCTATCCGCAAGAGCATTTACTCCAACTGCACAAGCAGGGTCTTTTAGTACTTTATCATTTTTTGCAATAGTTTCTAAAATAACTCTTTTTGCATCATCTATATTACTATCATATGAAATACCAACTTCCATATCTACTCTTATCGTTCCATTTGCTGTTATATTTGTAATAGAGTTTGAAGATACAGCAGAGTTTGGTAGAACAACAGTCTTGTTTTGGAAAGTAGTTAGAATTGTATTAAATATTTGAATCTCTTTTACGATTCCTAATTGTCCTTGTGACTCAATCAAGTCTCCAATCTTGTATGGTCTAAAGATTAGAAGTAATACTCCTCCTGCAAAATTTGAAAGAGAACCTTGTAGTGCTAAACCAACTGCCAAACCAGCAGCACCTAGCACAGCTATGAATGACGTAGTAGCAATTCCAACCATAGAAGCAACAGAGATAAAAAGTAATAGTTTTAATCCCCATGAAGTCAGACTCTTTAAAAATGGAATAAGTGTTTCATCTGTCTTTGATGCAACTAATGCTTTTTCTAAAATATTAGCAACACCACTTATAACCCATAATCCAATAATTAATGTAACTATTGCGAGTGCAAGTTTTGGCGAGTATTCAACTGCTAGGCTCATTGCTTGTGAAATGTATTCTTCCATATACTATCCTTTTGATATAATAATTTTGCAAATTATATCAAAAGCATCTAAAATTATAGTTAACAATATTTAAGGTCGAACTATGTAGTTTTCACTTCCATTTATAGAATGGAAAATAGTTACATCATATTTTCTAGCATAATATTTTAAAATCAATTTTTGTAAAGTTGGTTCAATTGATGGCGTGAACCAGGCATTGTTAGAAGTAGCAATCATATACTTTACATCGCCAAGGTTTTGGTATATTTCTTCACTTGTAGCCTCATAACATATTGCATTTCTAAATTTTGTACCATAGATATTAAAATCTGTTGGTTTTTTTGCTTTTGTATAGTCTTGTGCACCATTATAAAAAGTGTCATTTATCAAGTCTACAAAAAACTTTGGAAGAGGTATCTCTTCTCCAAAAGGAACTAATACAACTTTTTTTGCAACATTTAATTTTCCTTTTGAAAAATGAAAAGTTGCGTTGTAATACTGTTTATTTTCTAAGTATAAAGCACCAGCAATGATATCTATCTCCCGCGATTTTTCTTCTAATTGATGCATTAAAAAATTTTCTTTGTTTAATAACACAGGAAAAACTGTTTCTGGCAAAATTATAAGTTCATTGCCTTTTTGTATTGCAGTGTCAATATGTTTTAGGTTTTCTTCTAAAATATTTGAGATATTATTTTTTACCCATTTTTGCTCTTGACTAACGTTTAGTTGAGGCATTGAAATTTTTATATTTGGATTATTTATATTTGAACTTGTATTTGAAGATATTATATATAAAGGAACTAAAGCTAAAACTTTTAACTTTTTATTTAATTGTGTAAACATAAATATAGAAGCTAAGATTAATGCAAAATACTCTTTTGAAGTTGGAAGATAACTATCAATAAAAATAAGTTCAGGGATAAACCAATTAAATCCAAAAGGTTGAATATATGATAGTAAAAAAATTATGATTATTCTAAAAAAGATTTTGTCATAAATTGCAATTAAAAGAAAAATTAGACCATAACCTAATCCAAAAGCTAAAACAATAAGTGGACCTAAAACTGTTAAATCATAATATTGAAAACTAATACCTACCCAATAAAACCATAATACTCCAGTAAAAAAACCTGTAAAAAACAGAGCTGGTCTTTCGATTTTTAGAAGTAAATATAGAGAAACTAAACCTAATATAGTGTTTAAAAGTTTATACTCAATATCAAAGTAGGCTAAGTATATGAAGGCACTTAATAATAAGGCAGTCATCAAGCCTTTTATTATATAAATTTTGTTAAAATTATCGCGTTTTACTAAAAACATAGAAAAATACTTTTTAAAAGGAAATTTGATGGAAGGTCAAAGTGCAGATTTAATAAGCTCATTACTACCTCTAGTTGCGTTATTCGCTATTTTTTACTTTTTAATTATTAGACCACAACAAAAACAAGCTAAACAGCATAAAGAAATGGTTGCAGAATTAAAAAAAGGCGATAAGATTGTAACAAATGGTGGCTTAATGGTTGAAATTATCAAGGTTGAAGAAGAATATCTAATTGTTAAAAACCATGGTGATTCTGAAATGAAGCTTGCAAGAGAGTTCGTTGCAAAACTTTTAGACTAATAAAAATTTTTAAAACATGTAATCTTTACATGTTTTAAATTTCTATGTTTACACTTACATTTAAGGACTAAGATTGAAAATCTTTAATTATAGACTAGTTATATTTATATTAAGTATTATTTTTGGAGTTGTTTTTTCAGTTCCATCTTTTTTACAAACAGATTCAGGAAAAAAAATATCATTGGGACTTGATCTACAAGGTGGATTACATATGCGTTTAGGTGTTAAAACCGACGAAGCTGTAACATCAAAGATTAAATCTATTGCTACTTCTATCAAATACTTTGCAGACGATGAAGATGTATTGATTGAAGATTTAGGAATTAGAGATGATAGTGTTGTTTTTACTGTTTTAGATGGCGATGAAATTCCAAAAGTTGATAAAATGTTGGAACAAATCAAAGGTTTAAATATTGTTAAAAATGATTTAGACTTTAGAATTAATTTAACTGAAGAAGAAGCTGCTAGAACAAAAGACCTAGCTGTATCTCAAGCTGTTGAAACAATCAGAAATAGACTTGACCAATTTGGGTTATCTGAGCCTACAGTTATCAGACAAGGTCCTACTGCTATTGTTGTTGAATTACCGGGTATTAAAACACAAGAAGATGAAAAAGCAGCAAGAGAACTTATTTCTAAACCTGCAAACTTAGAGTTAATGGCAGTTGATGAAGAAAGAGCTGACCAAGTTTATACTTTAAGCAAAGGCGCAGCGGCTGAATATGGTGATGTTATTTTAGAAGATACAAAAGATCCAAGTATCAAATATCTTGTAAAAGAAATTCCTATTTTAAATGGTTCACAAGTTATAGATGCACAAGTTGCGTTTGACCAATCAAATCAAGCTATTATTAACTTCACACTTAACTCAAGTGGTGCAAGAATTTTTGGTGATTTTACTGCTAAAAGTGTAGGAAAAAGACTTGCTGTTGTTTTAGATGGAAAAGTTTATTCTGCGCCAAATATTAGAGAGAGAATCGGTGGTGGTTCTGGACAAATTTCTGGTGGATTTACTACTGTTGAAGCTGGAAATGTTGCTATTGCATTAAGATCAGGAGCTTTACCAGCTTCTGTTGAGTTATTAGAAAAAAGAAGTGTAGGACCATCTTTAGGTGCTGATTCTATTAAAGCCTCTACTATTGCACTTGTATCTGGATTTTTAATTGTATTTATTTTTATGATTGTTTATTATAGAAATGCAGGTATCATCGCAAATATTGCACTTGTGACAAATATATTCATTATTATCTCTGTTATGGCAATGTTTGGAGCAACTTTAACACTTCCTGGTATGGCAGGGATTGTATTAACTGTCGGTATGGCCGTTGATGCCAATGTTATTATTGGCGAAAGAATTAGAGAACTTCTTAAGCAAGGAGTCTCGATACCAAAATCAATAGAAGATGGATATGCAAATGCAATGAGTGCAATTCTTGATGCAAATATTACTACACTATTAGTTGCTGTAATTTTATATGCATATGGAACAGGACCTATTAAAGGTTTTGCTGTAACTATTTCTATTGGTATTTTAGCTTCAATGTTAACGGCTATTTTAGGTACACATGGTATTTACGAAGCCTTATTACCAAAGATACAAAAAGATAAAAACTTAAGAAAATGGTTTGGGATTAAATAATGGAAATTTTTAAAAGCGGTAGAGTTTATGATTTTATGGGAAAAAGAATCCCATTTTTAGGATTATCGGCATTATTAGTTATAGCTTCTTTAGTATTACTTTTATCAAAAGGTGTAAACTTTGGTATTGACTTTGCAGGAGGTACTATTGTTCAAGTTAAATATGAACAAAAAGCACCTATCAATGATATACGAAACACATTAAAAGCTACACAATACAAAAATGCTTCAATCACAGAATTTGGAAGTCCTGAAGAAGTAGTTATAAGAATTACTGGTTCTTCATCAGATTTAGCAAATGATATTGGTGATGAGATGCATGTACTTCTTAAATCAACAGGAGACTTTGAAGTAAGAAGAGTTGATATTGTTGGACCAAAAGTTGGGGGAGAACTTAGAGAAAAAGGTATTATGGCTTTATCTTTATCTTTAATAGTAATTCTAGTTTATGTATCATTTAGATTTGAGTGGAGATTTGCAGTTGCCTCAATCTTTGCCCTTGCACATGATGTTATTATTGCACTTGGTGCAATTTCATTATTTCAAGTAGAAGTAAACTTAGATATTTTAGCTGCAATTCTTACAATTTTAGGATATTCACTAAATGATACAATTATTGTATTTGACAGAATTAGAGAAGGTGTTAATACATCAAAAGAAGCAGAACTAGAAAAAGTAGTAAATGATTCAGTAAGTAAAACTTTATCAAGAACTACTCTTACTTCATTAACAACATTCTTCGTTGTTATTACTTTATTCTTATTTGGTGGAGAGATTATCCACGGATTTGCATTTACAATGCTTGTAGGTGTTGTAGTAGGTACTTATTCATCTATATTTGTAGCGGCATCATTCTTAGTACAATTAAAATTCTCGATTGCAAACTTTAGAGCAAAAGAAGCTGAAAAAGTTAAAAGACAAAAAGAGAAAGATAAGATGAGAGCGATGTACGAACAAGGAACTGTTTAAAAGTTCTCTTTACATCATCTTTTAAATGTATTTAGCATTGAAAATATATTTTCAATGCTAAATACAACTTTTAAATATTAAATCATAGGGAAGTTTTTCTTTTAACAATATGATTGGTTACTTTTTATACTATTTTTTCAATAAAAAAGTAGTTAATAACCATTTTAAACGAACAAAAGTCACAATAAAGTCACACTTTTTACATATCTTTGACATACAAATATGATATAATAATTTTTTTAAATTAATATAATACATTTTTTATATCGAGGACGATATGAGTGCAGAAAACAAAAATAGATTATTAAAAGCAAAAAATGGTTTTGATAAAATAACATCACAAAATGCTACAAATTGGAAGTTAATACTTTTTTGGATTATAGTTTTTGAATTTATAGCTTCTATTATAGAATTCCTCTATGTAGACAAATCAGTTGATTTTTCAGTTTCTATTCCTCATACTCCCTTAACTGAATTACTAGTTGCTTCTATGGTTACACTATTTGTTTGGTTTTTTATTTGGAATATAATTTATGAAAATAAAAACAATTTATTTAGATTAGCCATTTTCAGTATGATTGGGCTTTATTTCATCATAACAAGTGATTTTACTCTTCAATTTTTACTTCAGAACCTAGACCCTTTTCATTTTTTTGATTTAGAGTTTGGTTTTATATTTTTTGTTGAATTCTTTTTTAAACTACTAATTGCTTACTTAATTTATCAACTTATAATCAGTTTGAAAAATAGAGTATAAATCTTAACTTATAAATTGTATGCTAAAAGTGATTTTTTAGCATATATTAGATAAAATCTATGCTTTAAGAAAACAACAAAAGGATAATCATGGATTGGGGTAAGGTAACTTATATATTCTTTTCACTTATGTCTCTAACTACAACAGCGGGGTTTTTATATGAACCAAATGCAGTTGCACTTTTTTTAGCAGCGGGAGTAAACGTAATCTCTACAATTTTAAAAATTGGTGTTAAAAATTTATTGGCGGCTGAATTATTAGCAAGTTCGTTAGTTGCAGATTTACACCTAATACCTGCATTTATGGTTTTAACTTTTATAGGCGATGAACCTATGGCTACATCTTTAGCTATTGGAGCAGTTGTTGCAAATATATTCTCAATTGCATTAGCATTGATTGAGAGTGCGAAAAGTCAAGATAAGGAAGATTACTAGAATGGAATATATTCCAAAGGAAATAGAAGCTAAATGGCAAAAATACTGGATTGAAAATGACAGTTTTGAACCAGATGATGATTATAAAAAAGAAAAAAAATATATTTTAAGTATGTTCCCATACCCAAGTGGTAGAATTCATATGGGACACGTAAGAAACTATTGTTTAGGTGATGCATTTGCTAGATTTTTTAGAAAAGCAAATTTCAATGTGTTACATCCAATCGGTTGGGATAGTTTTGGAATGCCAGCAGAAAATGCAGCTATAAAACATAAACTTCATCCTAAAAAATGGACTTATGAAAATATTGACTATATGAGAGATGAATTAAAAGCTTTAGGTTTGTCTTTTTCACAAACTAGAGAATTTGCTACTTCTGATGAATTATATACAAAATGGGAACAAGAGTTTATCATCAAGATGTATGAAGAAAAACTTCTTTATAGAAAATCAACAACAGTTAACTGGTGTGAGCCATGTCATACAGTTCTAGCAAATGAACAAGTAGAAGAGGGTTGTTGTTGGAGATGTGATACTCCTGTTGAACAAAAAGAGATGCCAGGTTATTATGTAGCTATTACAAAATATGCTCAAGATTTATTAGATGATTTAAAAGGTTTAGAAAACGATTGGCCATCTCAGGTTCTTACTATGCAAGAAAATTGGATTGGTAGAAGTGAAGGTTTAGAATTTACTTTTGAATTAACAAAAGAATCAAGATATAAACTTGATAAACAATTTGCTTCATATAAAGTATTTACAACAAGACCAGATACTATTTATGGAATTTCTTATTCAGCACTTGCTCCTGAGCATCCAATTGTTCAATATCTTGTAGACAATAAATTACTTTCAGATAAAAAACTAAATGCAATTAAAGCTATGCAAAAAGTTAGTGAAAGAGACAGAGCTACTATGCCTAAAGAAGGAGTTTCTTTAGAACTTGAAGTTATGCATCCATTAACAGGTGAGAGAATTCCTGTATGGGTTGCAAACTTTGTATTAAGTTCTTATGGTGGAGGTGCAGTTATGGCCGTACCTGCTCATGATCAAAGAGATTTTGAGTTTGCACGAGAGTATGATTTACCTATAAAACAAGTAATCGTAGGACCAGATGGATTGATTGAAAAAATGACTGAAGCTTATACTGGTGAAGGTGATTTAATTAACTCTGAAAGTTTTACAAATATAAAAAATACAAAAGCAAAAAAAGCTATTATTTATCATTTTGAACAAAATTCTTTTGGAACAAAACAAATCAATTTTAAATTAAGAGACTGGGGTGTTTCTAGACAAAGGTATTGGGGTGCTCCTATTCCTTTTGTACATTGTGATGATTGTGGACTAGTTCCTGAAAAAACTAAAAACTTACCAATCGCATTACCTGAAGATGTTGAAATTACAGGAGAAGGGAATCCTTTAGATACTCATCCTACTTGGAAACATTGTAAATGTCCAGAGTGTGGGAAAGATGCTATAAGAGAGACAGATACTTTAGATACTTTTGTACAATCTTCTTGGTATTTTTTAAGATATGCAACAAATCCTAAAAAATGGAACAAAGAAGGAATTAATGAATCTGATAGTAACTATTGGATGGATGTTGATCAATATATTGGTGGAATTGAACATGCTATTTTACACCTTTTATATGCAAGATTTTTTACAAAAGCATTAAATGACTTAGGTTATACAAATTCTAAAGAACCGTTTAAAAGACTTCTTACTCAAGGTATGGTTTTAAAAGATGGTGCAAAGATGTCTAAATCAAAAGGGAATGTAGTAGATCCTGATTCTATTGTGGAAAAATATGGAGCTGATACTGCAAGATTATTTATGCTTTTTGCTGCTCCTCCTACAAAAGAATTAGAATGGAATGATTCAGCTGTTGATGGTGCATTTAGATTTATTAGAAAGTTTAATGAAAGAGCTTCTCATGTTACACAAGAGGCTGTAAACTCTTTTGAAAATATTGACCATTCATCTTTAGATAAAAAAGAGAAAGAAGCTAGAAGAAAAGTCTATGAAGCTTTACAAAAATCAAATGATGTATTTAATAAAACATATGCTTTTAATACTTTAATTGCATCTTCTATGGAAGCTATGAATGCTTTACAAGTACAAGAAAACGATTTAGTATGGGCAGAAGGTTATTATATTTTAACAAATATTTTAGAGCCAATTATCCCTCACTTATCTTGGGAAATTGCAGATAATTTATTTAAAAGAAAGAATTTTAAAAATAATATAAAAATCAAAGAAGAGGTATTTGCTTTAGATTCTATTGCACTTGCTGTTACTATTAATGGTAAAAAAAGATGTGAAATTGAAGTTACTCCTGATGCGTCTAAAGATGAAATTTTATCAGAAGCTAAAATAGCATCTAAAAAGTGGATAGAAGGTAAAGAAATCATCAAAGAGATTGTTGTACCGAATAAATTAGTTAACCTAGTAATAAAGGGATAAAATGAAATTAAGTCTTCTATTTTTTCATATTGTATTAATCTTTACAATTACAGCTTGTGGATATAAACCTTCAAGTCATTATGCAAAAGAACAATTAAATGGTAAAATCTTTGTAAATCTAATTATAGATTTAGAAGATCCAAGAAATGCAGTTTTAATTAAAGATGCAATGAATGAATTAATAGTTCATAGACTAGATTCAAAAATAGTATATGATAGAAAACTTGCCGATACAGTAATGAATGTAAAACTAAATTCTGTACGTATGCAAGTTTTACAAGATGATGCCCAAGGTTATAATAAACTTTATAAAGCAGTTGTAGGTGTTCTTGTTGATTATAGTAATGAAAAAGGAAAAAAATCATTTACTGTTTCAGGGGATTATGATTTCTCTATTGATAATGGAACAACAATTACTGATACAAAAAGATTTGAAGCTATTAAAAATGCTGCAAGTGAGGCTTTAGAAGAAATTATTTCTAAGTTGGCTGTGAACTCTTTTAAAAAATAAAGTAATAAATGATAGATTTTAAAAGTGCTTCTTTAGAGAAATTATTAAATCATAAGACAATGTATTATGATAAAATTGATTTCTCTATAGTTAAAAAATCATGGGATATTCTCTCTTCAAATATTAAAATTCCATATGTAATACATATTGTAGGAACAAATGGAAAAGGAAGTACGGGAAGATTTTTGTCTCATTATTTAGTAAAAAAATCTTTTAAGACTCTACATTATAGTTCTCCTCATATTTTAAAATTTAATGAAAGAATTTGGATAAATGGAAAAGATTCAAGTGATGATGAATTAAATTTTGCACATAAAAAGATTCAAAAATTATTAGATATAGGGCTTTTAGAAAAGCTAACATATTTTGAGTATACAACACTACTTGCGATAGTTTTGTCAGATGGATTAGATTATTTAGTTTTAGAAGCAGGACTTGGTGGAGAGTTTGATGCAACAAATGTTGTACCAAATAATCTTTCTCTTATTACAACTATAGATCTAGATCATCAAAGCTTTTTAGGAAATACTGTAGAAAAAATTGCTAGAACAAAAATGCGTTCAGTGGATAATAAAATGCTTCTTGGTTATCAAATTCATGAGGAAGTTTTAAAAACAGCAGAAATTGTAAAAGAAGAATTAAAAAAAGAATTCAATAAAGAAATAATTATACAAAATGTAAAAGTATTTGATAAATATAAATTAAATAAGAAATTTGCATTATATTTGAAAACTAATTTACATTTAGTAATTGAGTGTTTAAAAGAGTTAAATATCGAAATAGATTTAGAATTATTTGATGATGTTGAGCTTTTTGGTAGATGTCAAAGAATTAAAAAGAATATTACTATCGATGTTGGGCACAACCCTTTGGCAGCTTCTGTTTTACTGAAAGAGTTTGAGGATAAAAAAATACATTTGGTTTATAATTCGTATCAAGATAAAGATTATGAAAAGGTTTTAAATATTTTAAAACCTATTATTAAACAAATAACAATCTTAGATATTGATGATAAAAGAATAGTAGATAAAAATAATTTATTAGATATTTGTAAAAGTTTAAATATAATAATAACTAAATTAGAAAAAATTAATGAAAATGAAGAATATTTAGTATTTGGTTCATTTTTAGTTGTAGAAAAATTTATAAAAGATATGGGGATTGATGAAAAATAGATTAATTATTACTGTTTCAGATGTACATGGCACAAGAGCATTCAATGTACATCAAATAGCGAAAAAATTAATTGTAGGTATTATTTTATTTGTGATACTAGTTATTGGTGGAGGCTCATGGTTTATCTCTGAATTAAATGACAGAATGGATTCTTTACGAATTCAAAAAGAGAGAGAAATAGAGTTAAAAGAGAAAGAAATTGATGCATTAGGTGAAAAAGAGAAAAAACTCCAAGCACAAAATCAATTTTACTCTATGCAAATAAAAGGAAAAGTACAAGATATTGAGGCTCTTAGTTCAAAACTTGATCATATTGAAGAGATGATTGGTCTAAAAAATGAAGAAGAGAAAAAAGAAGAAATAACAAAAGAAACATTAGACTCTATTAATGAGAAAATGAAAATGTATATGTTAACAACAATTCCAAATGGTGCTCCTTTAGAAAGTACAAAAGTTACATCAAATTATGGATATAGAATTCACCCAATTACAAAAAAGAAAAAGTTTCATAGGGGAATTGATTTAAAAGCAGCACGAAAAACACCATTGTATGCCCCAGCAGATGGTATCGTAAGTTTTGTGCAACCTAAAAATAGAGGTGATTTTGGTAGATTGATTAAAATTCAACACAACTTTGGTTTTGAAACACTTTATGCACATTTAAATAAAACAAATGTTAAAGTAGGGGATATTGTTAGGAAAAATCAATTAATTGGATTAACAGGAAATAGTGGAAGAAGTACTGCTCCACACTTACATTATGAGTTAAGATATGGCTCAAAATTATTGAATCCAAAAGAATTTATAAAGTGGCAGCTTGGTAATTATGATAGAATATTAAAAAAAGAGAGGAGAGTACCTTGGGAATCTTTGGTAAAGCTAATAAACGAACAGCACAAAATGGTGCAACAGTAATAGCACAAGGGACTTGTATAATTGGTGGAATAAGCACTGAAGGTACAGTTCATATAGATGGAAAGTTTGAAGGTGTAATTCTTGAAGCTGATGTTATTTCAATTGGTAAAACAGGTGAAGTAATAGGGGATATAAAAGCAAATAATCTAATAGTAAGCGGTCTTTTAGATGGAAAAATAGATTGTAATGAAGTACAAATTTTACCTCATGGTAAAGTTATTGGAAATATGAAATACAATGAGCTTATTATTGAAGAAGAGGGTAAATTTGAAGGCCAAGGTGTTAGAAAAGGTTCTAAACTAAAAAGCCGATATGATGAAATTGAAAATAAAATTAGTAATATCTTAGTAACTCCATCACATCAAATTGAGCATGAATCAGATACATGATAGATTAAAAGAACTTTATCTTCAAAAACAAAAAATTGAAATAGAGATAAAACAACTTGAATCAAAACTTCAAAAAAAAGAGAATAAACAATTAACAAAAGATGAAAAAATAGAGTTATTTAAAACTCTATTTGTTTCAAGAGAAGATATTTTTGCTAAGAAATGGATTAGCAAAGATGGAACTAAACAAGGTTTTTATCCTGTAACACAAACTTTTAAAGGGAATGACTTTATACCTATAACTAATAAAGATATAGAGTTACATT
Organism: Arcobacter sp. LA11; assembly: GCF_001895145.1. NCBI lineage: Bacteria > Pseudomonadati > Campylobacterota > Epsilonproteobacteria > Campylobacterales > Arcobacteraceae > Arcobacter > Arcobacter sp. LA11. The sequence goes on from NZ_BDIR01000002.1 coordinate 274,703, forward strand.
TAAGAGGACAAATACAACTTGCTTCATATTTAATCAATAAAGAAAATAAATCAAAATATATAGTTTTTGAAATTACTCAACAAGATAAAAATAGATTAAATAAAGCTTTTCAAGAATTATCAATAAATGCTCTTTTTGAATATAGTTCATATAACTCCATATTAGTTTGGGTGTTTTTTAAAGAAGTAATAGAAACAAAAAAACTTAAAAAATTTGCAGAATATATAATAAAAAAATCTAATACTCGTGCAAAAATCTATCCGAATAAAGAGTTTGTGACAAATGCAAGTTTAGGTGATTTGATAGAATTACCTTTACATTGGAAATTTAGAGATGAAAATAAAACAGTTTTTTTTGATAGTAAAACAGATAAAATTTTTGAAAATCAATGGGAAATATTACAAAATATAAAAAAAGTTACACAAGAAGAAGTAGAAAAATATATTGAGTTTGAAAAAGTAAATAGAACAAATTTAATATTTGAGGATATTGATTTTCCAACATTTAAATTGGCTATTAAAGTATATGATTATTTATATATTCCTACAGAAAATTTATCAAAATCATTTATAAACAAATTAAAATCATTTGCAACTTTTGATAACCCTCAAATTAAAATTTTATTAAGTCTTCGTAAACCTTTATATAATACTCCAAGAGTTATTAAGAATTTTGAAGAAGATGAAACATATTTAAAATTACCACGAGGATTAATATATCAATTGGAAGATTTCTTTTTAGAAAATAGTCTCTCTTTTGAACTTCAAAATAAAACTTTTTTTGAGCGAGTAGAAACTAAAAAGGTAAAATTTAATCTTCGAGATGAACAAAAAGTTGCTATAGATAGAATTATGGAAAATGATTTTTGTATCTGTGTTGCACCACCTGGGTTTGGAAAAACTTTAATTGGTGCAAAAATGTTTGAATTAAGGGTTTGTTCTACTTTAATAATAGTAAATAAAAATATGCTTTTAAATCAATGGATAGATAGGTTTGTTGATTATTTTGGATATACGAAAAAAGATATTGGTTATTTAGGAAAAGGTGATAATAAATTAAATGGTAAAATAGATATTGCAACAATGCAAAGTTTAAAAAATAATCCTGATATAATAAATAATTATTCTTTTGTAATAGTAGATGAGTGTCATCATATTCCTGCAATAACGTTTGAGCAGATAGTAAAACAGTTTTTTGGTAAATATATTCTAGGATTAAGTGCAACTCCTAATAGAAAAGATGGTTTAGAGCCAATCCTTTTCCAACAATTAGGAAAAATTGCTTATGAATATAAAAAGAAAAAAACGTTTAACAATAAATTGGAAATTGTAAAAACAGAGTTTATAAGTAACGCAGATAATTATGCGACACTAATTAATGAACTTTGTGTTGATAAAAATAGAAATAATCAAATAATAAAATATATTAAACGTTATAATGACAGGAAAATTTTAGTTTTAACCGATAGAATTGAACATATAAATGTTTTAGAAAAAATGTTAGAGAGTGAAAACTTTGATTTTGTTTCTATTCATGGAAGTATGAATAAAAAAGAACAAACAGAAAAGATGAATTTGGTTGAAAGTAAAGAGCTAATTTTAGCTACAACTTCATATTTTGGTGAGGGTATAGATTTTCCACACTTAAATACAATTATTTTTGCGACACCAATTTCATATTATGGAAGATTAGTTCAATATTTAGGAAGAATAGGCAGGGGAAATCAAGAGTGTTTAGCAATTGATTTTCTTGATTATAAAAATGCAATGCTAAATTCAGCTTACAAAAAAAGAGTTGAAGGTTATAAGCAGATGCATTATATTTAAAATTTTAAGAGGAAAAAATGTTAGGAATTATAGTTTGGACTTTGCTTATTGCGATAGTTGTTAATCTCTTATTAAAAAGATTTCATTTACCTACGATTATTGGTTATATATTTACTGGAACCATTATTGCTTATACTTTTGGTTTACATAGTGCTGTTCATAATCATGAGTTAAAAGAAATCGCTGAATTTGGTGTTGTTTTTCTGATGTTTACAATTGGATTAGAGTTTTCAATTGAGCATCTTAAGAAAATGAGAATGGAAGTATTTTTTACAGGAAGTTTACAAATTTTAGTGACTACAGTTTTTGTAGTAACAATTTGTACTCTTGTAATAGGTTTTGATTTTAAAACTTCATTGATAATTGGTGCTGCTTTATCTTTATCTTCAACTGCAATTGTTTTGAAAACTTATAATGAAACAAATGATATTAAGAAAAGACATGGGCAAAGAGTTCTTGGTATTTTGATTATGCAAGATATTGCAGTAATCCCAATATTACTTATGATATCGTTCTTTACAATGGGTGATGAAAAAAGTGTATTCAGTCTAATTCTTGAAACTACAATTGCAGCTATTATATTAATAGCACTTTTATATGTTTCTGGAAAATATCTATTAGAACCTTTCTTTGAACATGTTACACGTTCAAAGTCTGATGAATTATTTGTAGCTTCAGTACTTTTAATAGCTGTTGGTGCATCATATTTGGCTCATTATTTTGGATTTACATATTCACTTGGAGCTTTTGTTGCCGGTATGATGATTAGTGAAACAAAATTTAAACATCAAGTTGAGGCTGACTTAACCCCTTTTAGGAATTTATTACTAGGTGTCTTTTTTATAACAGTTGGTATGCAAATAGATTTTATTGTTATTGCAGAAAATATTTTTATGATATTATTGCTTTTACCAATCCTTTTAATTTTAAAATATATTATAATTTATAGTTTAGTAAGAATTGATGATACAAAAAGAGTTGCTTTTAAAACTGCGCTGTCTTTAGTTCAAATTGGGGAGTTTTCACTTGCAATTTTAGAACTTGCTAGAAGTAATGATCTTGTAGATCCTACTCATTCTCAAATTTTAATAGTAACAATAGTAATATCAATGATATTAACTCCTATTGTACTTAAAAATATCTCTCCTCTTGCGGCAAAATTAGTCCCTGAAGATAAAATGAATGTTACAAGTAATCATAATATAGAAAAGGATACAAAAGGACATATTGTTGTTCTTGGGTTTGGACATTTAGGACAAGAAATTGCACATAATCTTAGACTCGATGGACATGAGTATGTAATTATTGAACATAATTTAAAATATTTTGAAATGGGATTTAAAGCTGATGAGCCTATAATTTTTGGAAATGCAGCCCATAAGCATATATTAGAATCTGTAAATATTAAAGATGCTTGTGCAGTTATAGTTGCCATTGATAATCAAGAAAAAGTACATTTAATTTGTGAAGTAATAGATGACTTAACTCATAATACAAAGACTATAGTAAAAGTAACTAGATTTTCTGAAAAAGAAGAATTGAAATCTCTTCATCTTGAACATATAATTGTTGAAGATGATATCGTTGCACGTGCCCTTGTTGATGAAACAAAAGAGTGTATGTTAGATTTTGAAAGAGAAAAAGAAAAGATAAATCAGAGTTAATCTCCGATATATCTTTTTCTAGCATTTGCTTTTATTTTTGTAACATCTACTAATATAAAACCATCTACACAATCAGAAAAGTCTGGGTCTATATTAAATCCTAAAAATTTTACGCCGCCTTCTTCACAAATATCGGAGTATTGTTTAAACAAAGTTGGAACTGTAACACCCATACTATTTAAACTTGATTTTAAAATCTTAAAATCTTTTTTTCTATCATTTAAATCAAAAATTCCTTTTAAATCTTGAATATGTGAAGAGTATTGATATGGCATTTTTGCTTCAATCATCTCTTCTTCATTTTTAAAATAATGAGAATAATAGAATATCAACATATCTTTTGCAATTTTAGGAAACGTCCCTGAAATAGATACAGGACCAAACATATATTTTATATTTGGATTGTTTTTTAAGTATGCACCAATTCCATACCATAGATAATCTAAAGCTCTAGTTCCCCAGTATTTAGGTTGAACAAAACTTCTTCCTAGCTCAATAGAGTTTTTTAAATAAGGATTGAATTTATCATGATATTTAAATAAGGTATTAGAATAAAAACCTTTAACTCCAATATTTTTATTTATAAAGTCACCATTTCCAATTCTATACGAACCTACAATTTCTAAGTCATTTTCATCCCAAAGAATAATATGTTGATAATAGATGTCGTATTTGTCCGTATCTCTTTTTTTATTTATTCCTTCACCAACTTTTCTAAAAGACAACTCTCTTAATCTACCTAATTCTTTTAAAACTACAGAATCATCTTCATAATCATATAAATAGATTTTTTTCCCATCTCCTGTTTCACCAATAAGTTGAGATTTTTTTAACTCTTTTATTAAATCATCTTTTTTTTGAGGATGGGCAATTGCTTTTTGTGTGACAAAATAAGATTTTTTACCCCTTTTTAAAGAGTATAAATGTTTTTTATATAAATTGATTATGTATTTTTTATCTAATCCTCTTGGTTTAATATGCTCATTTGGAATTATCTCTCCTACTTTCATATTAATATTTGTTGATTTTTTCTTGAACATTTCATTTGATAACAGAAGAGTTGAAAATGTTTTATTTATTACTGAGATAGTATAAAATGTTTTAGAATTTTTACCTCCAATGAAAATAGGTAAAATTGGAGCATTTGAATGCAATGCAAAATTTAGAAAGCCTTTATTCCAATAAGGGTCTTTAATTCCCTTTGCTGAAGCCCTGCTAACTTCTCCAGCAGGGAATATAATAATAGCTTCTTCATTGTTTAAGGCTTCATATACTTTTTTTATATCTTGTTTTGATTGTCTCATTTTGTAATTATCAATTGGAATAAAAAGGGATTTCAAAGCATCAATACCAACTAAAAAATCATTTGCAACAATCTTTACATCACTTCTTACTGTACCTACTAATTTTAATAAAGATAAAGCATCCAGACCACCTAGAGGGTGATTTGCAATGATTACAACTTTTCCAGAACTAGGTATGTTTTGTAAATTATTACTTGAAACAGTATAATCAAAATTAAAATAATCTAATACTGCATCTACAAATTCAAAACCTTTTAAATGTGAATTTTTCTCTAAAAAATCATTGATTGAATTTTCATGTACCACTTTTTTTGCAAGCTTTATGAGGGATTTATTCAAAAAGTTCGGGTTTTTAGCAATATTTGGGAACTTTTTTTCTATCTCTTTTTGCACATTTATCATTATTACTCCTTAAATATTGAATTTTAGAAAAAGAGTATTACAACTAAGTTACATATTGCCAATTATTAATATGAAAGAGATTTAAAAATAATATGAAGAAAATTAATAATTATTTTTTGAAAATTATTAATTTTTTAAACTCCTTATATACTGAAAGCTGCAATGAATTATTTAAGTGACAGCTTTGGTAACCATAATATTTAATGTTACCAACTTGTAATTTTTCACTTTTATAATTCCCAAATCATACGTATTTTTAATAATACGTTATAAGAAAATATTATAAAAGGAAATCTAAATGAAGAAATCGTATCTTAGTCTTAGTGCATGTGCTGTTTTAGCAACTTTTATGTTTGTTGGTTGTGGAGGGAGTTCTTCTGGTTCTTCATCTTCTTCAACTTCTTCAGGAACTTTAAGTCTTAACCCAAATCTTGCAAATATTGATTATACTTGTGGAAGTATTTCTGGTGTTACAGGAACAAATGGTGAATATAGTTATAAATCAGGAGATACTTGTACTTTTACAATTGGAGGATTAGAGTTAAGTGCAACACCTAGTTCTAATTTAACAATTGAAAAAATTGCAGAAGCTAATGAAAATGTATCAAGTGATGCACTTGCTGCATATATTATTGCTAAAATGAGTAAAAAATCAGGAGAGACTTATGATATAAATAATCTTCCTGATACATTTACTTTGCCAGAAGATATTGAAGGTGATACTGGAAGTCCTTTAGATTTTACTTCTATGGATAGTTTAATAGAAGATTTACCATCTGATTTAAAAGATAAAGTAGAGACTGTTAAATTTGATATTAGAACTAAGTTTGCAAATAAAGTAGAAGTAAAATTTGAAGAAATTGCAACACCAACTACAGAAGAAACAAAAACAACACAACAAGCATCTAGTAAAGCAACTATTAATGGTACGGAACAATCAATTGGTTATACGACTATTATGAAAACAGGAGATACTGATAATAGTGAAATCTTTGGTTTAGTTAAAGATTACACAGATGCTGCAATTACATTTGAAGGTGATAATTCACCATATATTTGTAATGGAACAAATGATGGAGTTGGTTCAGGTCTTGATTATTCTTCATTTTTAAATGTAAATGATAAATTGTATATGGTATCTCAGTTTGAGTGTCAAATTGGTGCAATGTATATGACAGAGTTAGAACAAAATGCAACTACTGGTGCATTAAGTGCTAAAGAAGGAACTCTAAAATTTATTTCTCAAAAAGATGAATTTGGTGGTTTTGTTCATTGTGCTGGTCAAAAAACTCCTTGGGAATCTCATTTAGGTTCAGAAGAGTATGAGACAGATGCAAGAGGTGTTGAAGAAGATGCCGATGAAAATGGTGTAACTGGAAGTAAATATTATGATGAAACTGCAAAGTTTTGGAAAAACGATGCAACATTAATGTCTCCATATTATTATGGTTGGACTCCTGAAGTAAAAATTGATTCATCTGGAAATGCTCAATACTCTAAGCATTATTCAATGGGTAGATTTTCTCATGAGTTATCATATGTGATGCCAGATGAAAAAACTGTATATTTATCAGATGATGGAACAAATGTAGGTTTCTTTATGTTTATTGCAGATACAGCAAAAGATTTAAGTACAGGAACACTATATGCAGCAAAATGGAACCAAGTTTCAGAAATTGGAGTAGGAGCTGGAGAAGCAAATATTACTTGGATTAATTTAGGTCATGCAACTAATACTGAGATTAGAGCTTACTTAGATCCTGATAATGATATTTCAACGAATGATGCTTTAGTGTTCTCTGATATCTTTGAAACTGTAGAACCGTCAAGTGGAACGTGTGCTACTGGTTATACGGCAGTTAATACAAGCTCAAATTATGATGAATGTTTAAAGGTTAAGACTGGAATGGAAAAAGCAGCGTCTAGATTAGAAACTAGAAGATACGCAGCAATTATGGGAGCTACTACTGAATTTAGAAAAGAAGAAGGTATCACTTTTGATAAAAACTCTGGAAAATTATATGTTGCTATGAGTTCAGTTGAAAGAGGTATGGAAGATAATAAAAAAAGTGGTGTAGATAATACTAAATATGATATTGGTGGAAATAATGATATTAAAGTTGAGTACAACAAATGTGGAGCTGTTTATGCTTTAGATGTAAATACTCAAACTGCAATGGATACAGATGATAATACTATATCTTCTTCTTTTGTTGTTAAGAATATGAAATCAATAATTGAAGGTACTCCTGTATCATATGCAGATACTTCTATTTATGCAGAAAACTCTTGTGATGTAAATGGAATTTCAAATCCAGATAATGTTGCATTTTTAGATAACTCAGATATTTTGATGATTGGAGAGGATACTTCAAAACATGAAAATAATGTTGTTTGGGCTTACAATGTTAAAACTAAAGAATTAACTAGAACATTTACAACTCCAACTGGGGCAGAGACTACTTCACCATTTTGGTATAGTGATTTAAAAAATGGATTTGGATATATGTCAGTTGTTACACAACATCCAGATAATGATGATAAAGAATCTGCAATTGGATATGTTGGACCATTTAAAAACTTAGCTGATTTAAAAGAATCTAACTCGATTAATTCTATCAATAAAATTGCTTCATATGAAACTTCAGTAGAAGGTGGAAGTGAAATTGTAGCATTTGATAAAGATTCAAATAAAGTATATACAACAAATGGTGATGCTAATGCTTTAGATATCTCAACATTGACTTATAATAGTGAAACAAAAGCTACAACTATTGTAAAAGTAAGTTCAATTGATTTATCAACTTATGGAGATGGTGTAAATTCTGTTGCTGTTTCAAATGGAAAAGTTGCAGTTGCTGTTGAAAAAGTTGATTCAGTTGATGATTCAAAGCAATTAAAAGGTTCAGTTGTAATATTTGATACTACAGGAACACATCTTAAAACTGTGGAAGCTGGTTATTTACCAGATATGGTTACTTTCAATGAAGATGGTACAAAAATTGTTGTTGCAAATGAAGGTGAACCAAATTCAGATTACTCTTATGATCCAGTTGGAACAGTTGGTGTTATTGATATTGCAAGTGACTATGCCTATACTGATATTGGTTTTGATGGAGTGACTATTCCTGCTGAGGTTGTTCTAAAAGATGGTGTTGATGCTTCTTTAGATTTAGAACCTGAATATATCACAATTTCAGGAACTAAAGCATATGTAACACTTCAAGAAAATAATGCATTAGCAATAGTAGATATTTCTACAAATAGTGTTGATTCTGTTGTTTCTTTAGGATTTAAGGATCATTCATTAGAAGAAAATTCAATTGATATTGAAGAAGAAGGTGAAACGCTTTTAAAAACATATACAGGTCTTTATGGAATGTATCAACCAGATTCAATTGATTCATATAAAATTGGAACTAAAACATACTTAGTTACTGCAAATGAGGGTGATGGAAGAGAATATGGTGATTATGAAAATGAAACTAAAATCTCTAAATTAAGTTTAGATTCTTCAATAGCTTCTGCATATACTGATGAAAACGATTTAAAAGTAAATAATGAGCTAGGAAAAGTTAATGATTCATATACTAAATTATATACATTTGGAGCAAGATCATTTTCAATTTGGGATGAAATGGGTGCTTTAGTATTTGATAGTAAAAATGAATTAGCAAAATTAACTTCTAAATTTGAACCTGAATTATTTAACCATGATGATGGAGAAAAAGATGGAAGAAGTGGAAATAAAGGTGTTGAACCTGAGGCTTTAGCCGTAGGTGAAGTAAATGATAAAACTTATGCTTTTGTTGGATTAGAAAGACAAAGTGCAATTGTTATTTACGATATATCAACTCCTGAGAATGCAAAGTTTGTTAGATATATAGATACAAAAACTGCAGATATCTCTCCTGAAGGTATGAAGTTTATCTCTAAAGAAGACAGTCCTACTGGAAATGCACTATTATTAGTTGCTTTTGAAGTTAGTGGCTCTACTGTAGCATATGAAATTAAGTAATTGAAAATATAAAGAAGTGGCTTATCCACTTCTTTATAAATAGATTTTTTTAAATATTTTAAAGGAAAAAAAATGCTTAAAAAAGTTTTTTTTATTTTAGGAATTAGTTCTATTGTAGTGTTATTTATAGCTTGTGGAGGAGGGGGTTCTTCTAGTTCCTCTTCTGTTAGTTCAATATTTACAGTTGAAAGAGGTGCAGTTATAAATGCTGTAGTTACTGATGCCAAGGGGCAAGTTGCAACATCTATAGGAAATACAAATGAATATGAGTTTGCTAATGAAGTTACATATCCAGTAACAGTATCTGGTGGATTTATTGATATTGATAGAAATGGTATTAAAAATGGTGATGATTTAGATTTAGATTTTCTTTTGACTACATATGAAGGTAGTACGATTACATTGCTTTCAACAATTATTGCAAATCCTAGTAAAACAATTAGAGATACAAATATAAAAAATCTTAGTGAAAAATTTTCGATTTCATCAGATGATTTATTATTGATGCCTTCAAAAGATAAAAAAACTGCTTTATTATCTAATTTAATTTTTAAAGAGTTACAGTTAGATGATAGTTTAGAACCATCTGAAGTGTTAACTAAGATAGATAATAATGAATTAAATATTCAAGAAGAGTTTATTGGAGTAGATTTAACTAGTAGTGAGTATGCAAATTTAACACCAGAAGAGTTTTTAAAACTTCATGAATCAAAAATAGTTCAGAATATTAGTTCATTAAAGGATACAACTTTAAATCTTCCTAAATATACAGGACCCGATATTACATCTAAAACAATTGTAAACTTAAAAAGTGCATATATTTCTGCTCAATGTTATACTAAAACAGAAGATATGGATAAAAATGTACATAACCCTTGTTATTCCTGTCATATCAATTCTGAAGCTCCAAATTTTATAGATGATTTTGATTTACAAGAGTCATATGCTTTTAGTGAAAATAGTAAAAAGAATCCATTTACTAATAGTTTTAAAGATAGGACTTCTTTAGTTGCTAAAATAAATGATGAAGAAATATTATCTTATATCAATGAAGATAATTATAAAGATGGAAACGGAAATATTATATTACAAAATAAATTGAAATATGATTTACCTAAAGAGTGGGATTTCTCATACAATGGAAGTAAAGATGGTAAATGGAATGGATATACTCCTGATTGTTATTTCAATTTTGATGATGAAGGTTTTGATAAAGATAAAAATGGAAATTATACGGGTTGGAGAGCTTTTGGATATACTCCATTTTTAGGAACTTTTTGGCCAACAAATGGAAGTACTGATGATGTTCTTATTCGACTTCCTTCTTCAATGATGCAAGATTCTGATGGTAATTTTTCTAAAGAAATATATAAAATAAATTTAGCAATTGTTGAATCAATGATAAAAAAAGAAGATATTACAATAGATGAAGTTGATGAAAATGATTACGGAGTTGATTTAAATCATAATGGAACTTTAGAAAAAACTACACAAATTGTATTTAAATGGAATACTCCTGATACATTAAGCTCTTATCCCAAGGTTATATATAAAAACTATTATGTTGGACTTGCAAAAAAAGAACTTGAAATAAATAATATCCATATCTCTCCAGGGCTATATCCAAATGGAACGGAATTTTTACACTCTGTTAGATATATAGGTATTAAAGATGATAAATCTGGTATTAAATTAGCAAATAGAATGAAAGAGTTAAGATATGCTAAGAAAACATCTTGGAATAATTATACAAAACTAAATAATGCAGCTAATGCTGAGATAAAAGAAAAAGATGCTTTTCCTGATAGGTTAAGAACTATTTCAGGGAATAGTGAAAATGGTTTAGACACAGGTTTAGGATGGGTATATCAAGGTTTTATAGAAGATATTAAAGGTAATTTAAGACCTCAATCATATGAAGAAACATTATCATGTATTGGCTGTCATTCTGGAATTGGTGCAATTACAGATTCTACTTTTGCTTTTCCACGAAAAGACAATAACCACAATCAGGGCTGGTATCATTGGAGTCAAAAAGATTTAGTAGGACTTAAAGATAGAATTTTAAAAAATGGTAAAGGTGAATTTGCTTACTATCTTGAACAAAATAAAGCAGGTGATGAATTTAGAGCTAATGATGAAATAAAATCAAAGTTTTTTGATGGAAGTGGAGCTTTAATAAATAGTGAAGTAGAAAAAATAAAAGATGATATTACTTATTTAATCTATCCAAGTGTTAGTAGAGCTATAACGTTAAATAAAGCATATAAAGTTATAGTTGATGAGCAAAGTTATATTTATGGAAAAGATGCACATATTAAACCTTTAGATGAAACAGTACATAAAGAACTTGAAATAGATAAATCTACAGGGATAACTCCTATTAAACATTAAGTAAATTTTTTTACAAAACTTATGATAAAATCCTTTTTTATTTAAAAAAGGATTTTTTCAAATGACTAAAACAGATATTACAAATTTATTAACAGTCTTAATAATGGCATTTGGTTACTCAAATGATAATAACGTAATTTTTATGGTTGGACTTTTTGCATTAAGTGGAGCAGTTACAAATACACTTGCTATTCATATGCTTTTTGAGAAGGTTCCTTATCTTTATGGTTCGGGCGTTATTGAAAAGAAGTTTGAACAATTTAAAGAATCTATACATAACTTACTTATGAATCAATTTTTTACTCCAGAGAATTTAAAGAGATTTTTCCAAGATGAAGTAAGTAGTGCAAAAAATACAATAGATTTTGAAAAAGTTTTAAATAAGACAGACTTTACTCCTGCATATAATTCTTTAAAAGAAGCAGTTATGGAATCAAGTTTTGGTGGGATGCTTGGTATGTTTGGAGGAGAGGCTGCATTAGAACCATTAAGAGAACCTTTTACTACAAAATTACAAGCTTCAATTGTAGATATATCAAAGAGTGATTCTTTTCAAGTTATATTAAGTGAGGCATTAAAATCTGATGATTTCTCAGATGATATTCATAAAAAATTAAGTTCAATAGTAAATGCAAGACTTGATGAACTTACACCAAAAATGGTAAAAGAACTTATACAAAATATGATTAAAGAGCATCTTGGATGGTTAGTTATTTGGGGTGCAGTTTTTGGGGGACTAATTGGACTTGCAAGTTCGTTAGTTATAAAATAAAAGATAGGATTATAGATGGATCAATTAGAGGTACTAGTATTATTAGATGTAGCAGGTTTAGAAGATAAAGAAAAATTTGAGAAACATGTTGTAAAAGAGGGTTTTATTGTAGTTGAAGAAGAAAATTTTGTATATACTGCAAAATCATCAACAACAACATTTTCTACAAAAGCATATATTTTAGAAGTATTTAAAAAAGGTTTACAAAAGCAAGATTTTCAAGGTGATGCAAATCTTATTTTTCTTTTAAACGAAACTCCTTATCCTGCTTATTATTATGATAAAAATACAAATGATTTTGAACTAGTTGAAGAGCCAAAAGAAGATAAATAGTGAATAATATTTATGAATTTTTAAAAAATTTAAGTGATGAGAAAAGATTAAAAGAATGTCAACTTTTAATAGTAAATGATGATAAACAAGCTCAAGAAGCTTCTGATATTGTCTCTTTTTTAGGATTTACTCCTTTTGTTTTATCTGATTTTAGAGCAAATTTTGGCGATGATTTATTGTCTTTTTCTACTGAGTTACAAGATATTACAAAAGCTTTAAATGGCTACTACTCTTATAAAAAACAAAATAAAATTTTAATTTCACCTATTAGAACAATATCTTTTCCTATGCCAAAAGAGAAATGTTTTGATTCTTTTGAAATAAATTTTGCTGATACTATAAATATAGAAGAGTTTAAAAATAAGCTTTTCAATTGGGGATACTATTTTGTGGATATTGTTACTTCAGAAGCAGAGGTTTCTATTCGTGGTGATATTATAGATATTTGTCCTTTGGGAAGTGAAACTGGTTTTAGAGTATCTCTTTTTGATGATGAGGTTGAAAGTATTCGTAAGTTTGATATTGAAGATCAAAAAAGTGAGAAAGAAGAGATTGAAAGTTTTAAAATAACTCCTGCTTTTTTAGCACTTGATGAATCATCTTTAGAAGAGATAAATGAACAAATAGAAACTGTAGAGTCTGATGCTTTCATAAAAGATATTCACTCTTTAGGGTTTTGGTATTTAAATGATTTAGGTGAATATTTACCTCATAATTTAAATTCATTTATTACAAAAGATGCTCTTGATGAATTAGATGAAGCATATGTTTTTGAAGATAAAAGAATTAACAAAGATAAATTTTTATCTACTCCTCAAGTTTTTAATGCAAAAGATTATAAAGAGATCGCCCCTGCAAATGTAAAAGAGTTTATCTCTTTTCATGAAGGTAAAAAAGTTACTATTATCTCTACTACTGAAGCAAAAGTAAAAGCCTATGATTTAGAGCTTAGTAATAAAAATATCAATTATGTATTTGAACCATATATTTTAAATCTAGTTAGTAACGATGAAGTAATAATTTCTTTAAATAAAGAGATAAAAAAGAAAAGAAAAAAGAAGATACGACTTGTTATTGATGAGTTGCAAGGTGGAGATTTTGTAGTACATGAAAAACATGGTATTGGTCAATATAAAGGAATAGAACCAGTTGTTGTAATGGGTGCAAAAAGAGATTTTGTAGTTGTTCTGTATGCTGGAGATGATAAACTTTTACTTCCTGTTGAAAATATTGATTTAATAGATAGATATGTAGCAGATGGAAGTTCATATGCTGTTGTGGATAAGCTTGGTAAAGGTTCATTTGCAAAACTTAAAGAGAAAGTAAAAGATAGATTATTTGCTATTGCAAATGATATTATTAAGCTAGCAGCGGCAAGAGAACTTGTAAATGGAATCAAAATAAATACAGATAAGAAAGTTTTGACAGATTTTAAATTAAATGCAGGATTTGATTATACAAAAGATCAATCTCGAAGTGTAAGAGAGATATTTGAAGATTTAAGCTCTGGGCGGGTTATGGATAGACTTCTATCTGGTGATGTTGGATTTGGAAAAACTGAAGTTGCTATGAATGCGCTTTTAGCAACTGTTTTAGATGGCTTTCAAGCATTATTTGTATGTCCTACTACTCTTTTAGCTTCTCAACACTATCATGGTATGCAAAAGAGATTTGAAGAGTATGGAATAAGGGTTGCAAAACTTGATGGAAAAACATCTACTAAAGAAAAAAATCAAATTAAAAAAGAGCTTGAGAATGGCGACTTACAACTTGTAATTGGAACACACTCTTTATTATCTGTGAAAACAAAAGATTTAGCTCTTGTTGTTATAGATGAAGAACATAAATTTGGTGTAAAACAAAAAGAAAAACTAAAAGAACTTAGAGATGATGTACATATTTTCTCTATGTCTGCAACACCAATTCCAAGAACATTAAACCTTGCTCTTTCAAAACTAAAAGGTATGAGTTCTTTATTAACTCCTCCAAGTGAAAGACTTGGTGTAAGAACTTATGTAAAAGAGTATAGTGATAAACTAATCAAAGAAGTTGTTCTAAGAGAAAAAAGAAGAGGTGGACAGCTTTTTTATGTACATAATAATATTGCTTCAATTGAAGCTAAAAAATATGATATAGAAGAGATAGTTCCAAATATCAAAATAGAGATAATACACTCTAAAATAAAACCAGCTGAGGCTGAAAAGATTATTGAAAGATTTGATAATAAAGAGTTTGATATTTTACTTGCAACATCAATTGTCGAATCAGGACTTCATCTACCAAATGCAAACTCTATTATAATTGATGGTGCTGATAGATTTGGTATTGCTGATTTACATCAACTTAGAGGTAGAGTAGGAAGAAGTGATAAAGAAGGATTCTGTTATTACGTAGTAGAAGATAAAAAACAGATAACTTCAGATGCTATTAAAAGACTTGTAGCTTTAGAATCAAATTCATACTTAGGAAGTGGAACTGCACTTGCTCACCAAGATTTAGAAATCAGGGGTGGTGGAAATATTATTGGTGAAGCTCAAAGTGGACATATTAAACAAATAGGTTATGGTCTATATCTTAAGATGTTAGAAGATGCCCTTGCATCTTTAAGTGGAGAAGAGAAAGAAGAGAGTAAAACAGTTGATATTAAACTTGCTATTTCAGCCTTTATTTCAAGTGATTATATTGTTGAAGATAGAGTAAGACTAGAACTTTATAGAAGACTTTCAAAATCTCATGATAAACAAGAAGTGTATGTAATAGAAGAAGAGATGGAAGATAGATTTGGAAAACCAGATATTCCTACAAAACAGTTTTTAGAGCTTATTATGATAAAAATTTTAGCTATAGCAAAAGGAATAAAAACTATAAGTTCTTATGAAATGAATGTTACTTTTACTAAATCTGATGATACAAAAGAGACTATAAAAAGTCCATCAAAAGATGATGATGATATTATTTCAACAACTTTAAAGTATTTGAGGAAATGATTTGTTATTTAATATTATAACTAATACTCCTATTTGGGTTTTTATACTTTTCTTCTTTTTACTATTTCTTGGTTTTCAGCAAACTAAAGATAAGAAAATTTCTTTAAAACGATTATTCATTTTACCTATAGCTATGCTTTTCTTATCATTTATAGGAGTTGTTTCTGTATTTGGAATAGATTTTTTAAGTATTAGTTTTTATTTGCTTAGTTTATTATTTGGTGTATATTTAAATAATTTATTAAAATTGCCATTAGATAGTAGATATATAGAAGAAGAGAATTTATTTTTTATAAAAGGAAGCTTTGTTCCTCTTTTTTTAATTATGTGTATATTTTTTACAAAATATTTTGTAGGAGTAGTTACTGCACGTGAGTTGATTTTTATAAATAGTATTTATTTTGTTTCTATAGTCTCTTTTTTATATGGGTTTTTTAGTGGTATGTTTTTTGGACGAATTTTTGTATTAAGAAAAATGTTGAATTAATTTTAAAAAATTAGGGAAAAGGTAAAAGATGGGATGTTCTTTTACCTTTAGGGAGGAGTCTAAAAATACTAACAACTACAAATCTCTAAAAATTTGTATTCGTTTACTTACGAATTGAAAGTATAATAAAGTAAAGTGTAGAAAAAGTGTGCTTTTACACCCTTTTAAAAAAAATTTATCTTTTTACTATTTTATTACTTCAAAATTAAAATAAACATCTAATCTATTATCATATAAAATAGTATATATATAAAAGGAAAAATATGAAAACTTTATATCCATATTTTAGTCAAAACCCCTTAAATAGACTCGACCAAATACGAACTAAGGATTTTGAAGTTGAAAAACTAAAAGAATCAAAGAATGCAAAGTTTCTATTATTTGATGGAAATGATATTATTGTAGATGAAGAAAATAAAATATGCTTATTTTCAAAAAATATGATTGATGAATACAATATTTCATACGAAAGTATAATTCTTTTGGGAGAATATGAGGATATTATATATTTCTCTGCAACATTGAAAGCTAATTTAAAAGATAGTTTATCAAAAATATCTTTACGAGATTTTGTAAATTTTGATTATATAGATGAAGAGAAGTTTGGAATATTAGCCCAAGGTGCATCAGTTCTAAATTGGCATGAGTCTCATCAATATTGTTCTTTTTGTGGAGATAGTACTGTTGTAGTAAATGCAGGTTGGAGAAGGGATTGTATTAAATGTAAAAAAGAGCATTTCCCAAGAGTTGATTCTGCTGTTATTATGTTAGTAACCTTTGGTGAGTATTGTTTACTTGGAAGAGGTGTAAACTTTAAAGAAGGAAGATATTCTTGTCTTGCTGGTTATGTTGAGTCTGGTGAAACTTTTGAAGGTGCAGCAAAAAGGGAACTTTTTGAGGAAGCTGGAATAGAAGCTTATGATGTAGAGTATTTATTCTCTCAACCTTGGCCTTTCCCTTCAACTTTGATGGTTGGAATGAGAATGAAAGCTAAATCTCAAGATCTGACACTTGACAAAAATGAAATAGCAGATGCTTTTTGGGTTCATAAAGATGAGGTTCGAGCAGTTTTAAATGGTAAAGAAGATTCTATTTTTTCTATTCCAAATAAAATTGCTATAGCAAGAAATTTATTAGAGGTTTGGATAGAAGAGTAAAATTAAAAATGAAAACTTTTAATCATTAAAAGTTTTCATAATATCTCTATAAGAGTTTCTTTTATATACCCCTAGTTGTTTCATATTTTTAGCAAAAAACTTTAACTCTTCTAGTGCAAGTTGTAATTTTTTTTCACTAGTATGCCCATCAATATCTATATGAAATTGAGTTGCTTTCATACTTCCTGGAAGGGAATAACTTTCTAGCTTTATTAAGTTAACTCCATTTGTAGCGAAACCACCTAAAGCTTTATATAAAGATGATGGAATATCTCTTACTTCAAAAACAAGTGATGTAATATATGATTCATTTTCTTCATATTCAGGTGTTAATATATCTTTTGAAAGAATAAGAAATCTAGTTGTATTTCCATGGTGGTCTCCAAAATCATTATCTAGAATATTTAAATCATATAATTCGGCTGACAAGCTTGATGCAATTGCACCATGAGCTTTGTCTCTCATTGAAGTTAACTCTTGTGCTGCACCTGCTGTGTCAAATTTTGCTACTGCTTCAATATTTCTATTTGTTATATTTACATGACATTGTGCAAGCGCTTGGGGATGAGATGAAACATATTTTATATCTGAAATTGATGAATCTTTTAATCCTAAAAGACAATGCTTAACTGGTTCAAAATGTTCATCTAAAATATTTAATTCCATCTTAGGAATAAGTCTATATATCTCTTCAACTCTACCTGCTGTAGAGTTTTCAACTGGTATCATAGCAAGGTGAGCTTCATCTTTTTCCACTAAAGACATTGCTTCTTGGAAAGTTTCACAAGCAATTGAATCAGAATCTGGAAATACATTATTGCATGCTAAATGGGAGTAAGCACCTCTCACACCTTGGTATGCTATAGTTTTTTTATTCATTTGTAACCTTAGTTAAAATTTGCGTATTTTACAATATGCAAGGTTAAAACTTTAGTGCTTAATTCTAATTAAGTTAATTTTGTTTTATTTTTTATAACATCTTACATAAAACTTATCAACCATAAGCTCTCTGTTAAATGCTCCTGATTTAAAGTTTATAACAATTGCTTCAGTACTAGTTCCATGTCCAAACTTTTTCCCACTCCAGTAGTTGTCATTTACAAAATTTTTGAATTTTTCTGATAGTGTTGGATTATATACTTTTGGATTAACTATTGAAAACAATTCTAAAAATCCAGGTAGTTCCCATCCTGTTATATTATCAACTGTAAGGTTTTTACAATATTTTGAAGCATCATGAAAACTCATTTTTTCAGTTTTTACTGCTTCATCATCCTGCCATAGGAAGTTTGTTTTTGTATCTTTAATAATGTTTTCACTTTCATTTATTAATTCTGCATTTGCAAAAGTAAGAAAAACTGTGAAAATTAGAGTTGTGATTAGTTTCATTAAATACCCTTATAATAAAAATTTGATTTTATTATATCAGTTTTTTTTCTTAAAAAATTGATTATTATCATGTATTTAACAATCACTAAACACTAATTATCTAAAATTTAAAAAATGATAACTTAGGATAAAACTATGAAATTAAAATATATAATCTTAACTCTTTTTTTGACATTGAGTTTAAATGCAAGAGGTATTGAAGGACAAAAAGCACCAAGTTTTGGAGTTGATAAGTGGATTCAAACAAATGGGAAAGGCTCTTTAGATATAGGTGATTTCAAAGGAAAAGTTTTATATCTTTATGGTTTTCAATCATGGTGTCCAGGGTGTCATTCCCATGGGTTTCCCACATTAAAAACTTTATCAAAATATTATGAAAATGACAAAGATGTAGCTTTTGTAGCAGTTCAAACAGTTTTTGAAGGTTTTTCTACAAATACTATAGATGCAGCAAAAAAGATAATAAAAGATTACGCTTTAACCATGCCAGTTGGACATAGTGGATTAAACAATAAAAGATCACAACTAATGATAAATTATAAAACAGGTGGAACCCCTTGGACTATTATTGTAGATAAAAAAGGAATTGTAAGATTTAATAATTTTCATTTAACAGTGGATGAATTAAAAATGATGATTGATGGCTTAAAAGAAGAGAGTTGATTTTATGAATAGTTTTTTTAAAAATAAAATTAATCAATCTTTTTATATGAGGATTCTAAAAGTTCTACTACTCTTTGTCATTATGAGTACAATAACAAATGCAAAAGAAAAATATACAAATGAACTGATAAAAGAAGATTCTCCTTACTTACAACAACATGCACACAATCCAGTAAATTGGATGGCATGGAACAAAAAGGCTTTTAAAAAAGCAAAAGAAGAAAATAAAATGATTTTTCTCTCTATTGGATATAGTACTTGTCATTGGTGTCATGTTATGGAAGAAGAGTCTTTTGAAAATGAAGAAGTTGCAAAGCTTTTAAATAAAAACTATATCTCGATAAAAGTAGATAGAGAAGAGATGCCCCATGTTGATAAATATTTTCAAAATGTTCATAATCTTGTAAATAGAAGAGCAGGAGGATGGCCTTTAACTATTATTTTAACTCCCCAAAGAAAAGCATTTTTTGCAGCTACTTATATCCCTGTAGAAAAAAATTATGGAAGAACTGGAATAAAAGAACTTCTTCGTGATATTCAATCTGGTTTTGAAAATGATAAAAAGAGAATATATGAAATTTCAAATAATATTGAAAGAATATTAGAAGAGAATAGAAGCTCCTCTTATGAAAAAAAAGATTTAAACATCTCTTTGGTAAATCAGTTTGTAAAAGAAATTGATAATTCTTTTGACCATGAAAACCATGGAATAGGTGAACGTCCAAAATTCCCCCATGCATCAACAACTGAAACACTACTTGATATATATAAAGTTTTTAAAGATGAAAAGGCTTTAGAATTAGCTACTAAAATGTTAAAAGCCATGGCAAATGGCGGGATAAATGACCAAATAGAAGGCGGATTTTATAGATATAGTGTAGATGAAAAATGGATGATACCTCATTTTGAAAAGATGTTATATACAAATGCAGAACTTCTTAGCTCATATTCCAAAGCGTATATTATTACAAAAGATGAGTTTTATAAAAATGTTGTAGATGGAATAATCTCTTTTACTAAAAAAAGATTTGAAGATCAAAATCTTTTATATAGTGCAAGTGATGCAGATAGTTTAGTAGGAAATGAAAAAGAAGAGGGTGCTTATTTTGTATTTTCATATGATGAGGTAGCAGATTTTTTAAAGAAAAAAAATTATTCTTCAAATGAAATAGAAGAGATTATTGAATATTTTAATATAACTTTTGAAGGTAATTTTGAAAATGGATTAAATAATCCATATTTATCAAAAGATACATTTCTCAAAAACTTAGAAAAAATAAAAAAAGATTTGACAGAGTTACGTTCTTTTAAGCCTTATCCTTTTATAGACAATAAAATTTTAACATCATGGAATGCTATGTATATTTCTGCTTTATTTGAAGCAGGGAAAATAGATAAAAAAAATAGTGAAAATGCAATCAAACTTTTAGATGAAGTTCTAAAAAAACTTTATGTAAAAGATATTTTATACCATCAAAGATTAGTACATAAAAAACCAAAAGTAAAAGCTCTATTTGAAGACTATTCATTTTTAATTTCTGCACTTTTAAAAGCTTATGATTTTTCTTTAGATAAAAAATATTTAGCTTTAGCTTCGAAATTTAACAAAGAGGCAATTAATAAGTTTTATAAACAGAAGAATTGGCTTATGAGTGATGGTGAGTTTAAGTCCCATGCAGATGTTTATGATAGTGCATATAAAAGTTCATTATCTTTAATGATAGATAATATTCTAAAAATAGCTTTATTAACTGATGATTTAGAACTTCAAAATTTAGCTAAAAAATCTTTAGATAATAACTCTTATGTTTTATCTTCAAGACCAAGTAGTTCTGTATGGTTATTAAGAACTTACCTAGCATATCAAAAAGGTTATATATCTTTAAAAGCTACAAAAGAGATGTTATCAAATAAAGAGTATATAAATTATCCTTTTTTATTAAAAAAGCTTGATAATCAAAAAAAATATTTAGCTTGTAAAATTGGAATATGTTTTTCTTATAGTGAAGATTTTACTGAAATAATAAAAGAAATAAAAAAGAATATAGAAAAATAGAGTTTATTTAAACTCTATTTTTTATAATTTAGTTTTTTAGCTTTCGATTCCTAATATATCTTCAATTAGACCAAAATACCAACCTTCGGCAGCGTCAGCTGTGAAAGTATCAATATCAGAAGTAATAGATGTTACATGAACCTTATCTGTAAATTTATATAAGTGACTAATTGATACAGCTTTATTTTCTGATACCATTGAGTAACAAACATTTCCAGGTAGATATGTTTTGTATTTATATCCTTCTCCTTTAATTCTATTTACTAATTCTTCTGCAACTAAATAAGCACATGAGTTAGCCATTTGCGCAGACTTGGGATAAGGATACTCTCCTTGTGAATCACCAATAATATAAACATCTTCATGTGAAATTGATCTAAAAGTTGGTTGTCTAAGTTTTGCCCAACCATTTACATAGGTTTCTAGACCTGCTTTTTTTATTAATTTATTTGCGGTATTTGGCGGAATAATAGATGCTTCTTCAAAAGGTAAAGTAATTTTCTCAAATACTAAAGTTTTTTTATTGAAACTTTCAATATAAATCTCTTTTTTATCAAAGTCTACATCTTTGAATTTTGTATTTGATTTATATTCAATAATATCTTTATGAATTTCATTAAAGGTTTGAGTAAATCTTTCAGGCTTTGCAGCAGGCTTAACTCTAGGGTCAATTATAATTACTTTTCCATCTATTTTATTTTTCTTAAAATATGTTGCAATCATACAAGCTCTTTCATATGGTGCAGGGGGACATTTATAAGCTTGTGATGGAATAGATATTACAAAATTTCCACCTTTAAAGTTTTTAATCATACGTTTTAGTTTAAGGTGTTCACTTCCAGGTTTTAATCCAGGAGGAGCTTTAACTTCACACTCTTTTGCTTTTTTTATATCTCGTCTAAATAGTTTTTTATAGTTATAATCAATACCTACTGCCATAATTAGATATTCATATTCAATAGTTCCTTGCTCTGTAGTAATGATTTTTTTATCTTTATCAATATCGCTAATAGTTGCATTTATAAAATTGTATTTATATTTTTCAATAGCGCTGTTATAATCATAATTCAAATCTTCATATGAAATATTTCTAACTTCACCTAACCATGCATTTGAAAATGGACAAGATGAAAAGTTTACTCTTTTTTCTATAACTGTTACATCTAAATTTGGATTTAATGTTTTTAATTGTTTTGCACAAGAAAGTCCTGCAAACCCTCCACCACAAATTGCAATTTTTGTTTTAGTTGATTTACTATTTGTTTTTGCATTTGAAACTGCTTTTACAGAGGTAAGAGATGCTGCTGTTAAAATAGAGAGTTTAAAAAAGTCACGTCTAATCATAATAAACCTTTTATTTTTTTACTATTGTAGCAAAAAAATCTTTTCAAGTTAAATAAAATTTATATTAATAATAAGTTTTTGTTATGTCAATCTTTTTTACTCATTAATATAGCGTTAAGAAAAGATTTAAAAATGATTAAAAGCCTCATGTCATAATTTCACTGTAACAAATAAAAAAGGATTGAAAATGAAAACAAAAGTATTAGTAGGAATCGGATTAACAGGATTATTAGTAACAGGAGCTTATGCAGCTTATAATAATCAAGGAATGAAACAAGGTGCAAATTGCAATATGCAAGGAGCAAAAAAAATGATGATGCAAAAAGGGTATAAAAAGGGACAACATGGACCAATGGCTTTATTAAAAAAGCTAAACTTGACACCAGAACAAACTAAACAAATTCAAACTATCAAGAAAGATATGATGAAAAATAAAATTACTCCTGATGTAGCATTTACAAAAGATGGTTTTAATAAAGCAAAATTTATTGAAATAATGAAACAAAAAAGAGAGAATATGATAGAATCTAAAGCAGAAATGATTGATAGAGTTTATAAGATTCTAACACCAAAACAAAAAGAGCAATTCAAAGTTTTAATGGAACTTAAAAAAGAAAAAAGAATGGCTATGATGGAAAAAAGGATGAATTTTTGATTAAGATTGCGATGGTAGAAGATGATTTAGAATTAGCAGATGTTCTAACTCAATATTTAAAGCAATATAATATAGAAGTAACAAACTACGAAGAGCCTTTTTTGGCTCTTAGTAGTTTAAAACTTTATAAGTATGATTTAATCATATTAGATTTAACTCTCCCTGGAATGGATGGTCTTGATGTGTGTAAGGCTATTGTAAAAGATTTTGATATTCCAATTATTATTTCAAGTGCAAGAAGTGATATAACAGACAAAGTCACAGCTTTACAACTTGGAGCTGATGATTACTTACCTAAACCATATGACCCAAGAGAATTAGAAGTAAGAATTAAAACTATTTTAAGAAGATTTAACCATAATGGAATAGAAGAAAAAAATGAAAAAGAATCTCTTTTTAAACTAAATGGTGATAAAAAAGAGATAACAAAAAATGGAAAGTATATTAAGTTAACAGCTGCTGAGTATGAAGTCTTATCTTTGATGTTAAAAAGAGAAGGTTTTGTAATAAGTAGAGAAGATATATTTGAAAACTCTGATTTACTGAATTCTGATTATGAAAATTCAGGTTCATTAGCTGTTATAATTAATAGAATAAGACATAAGATTGAAGATAATCCAAAAGAACCTAGTTATCTTCATACAATAAGAGGAATGGGGTATAAATTTACAAATGAATAGACAATCAATATTTTTCACAATAACAGTAAGTTTTATAATATCAATTATCTTAGTAATAATTAGTTTTGGAATAATGATGTTTGGAAGTCAAAAAAAGATGGAACATCATCTTTTAGAAAAATATACACCTGTTGCTAAAATGATTTATAGACAACACTTTAGAAAAGGTGGTGTTAATAAAAAGTTCAAAGAAAATTTCACAGCTTTAAATTATGAATTATTTACTAGAAAAGGTCCAATTGATGGAATTACTTATAACCCAAAAACAAAAGTTATTGTAGAAAGAAGATTTAAAGATTCATTACTAAGAGTTTTACAAGTAAATGATAGACAATTTATATATATTAAAAATAGAGGTAAAACTTTTTTAGTTGAAGATAAAAATGAAATTACAAAAAATTCTAAGATTTATATTGTTTTAGTCTTTGCAATTATATTAATTACCTTAATTCTATCGTTTATTGTAACTATAAAAAAACTTATGCCTCTTAAAGTTCTTAAAGATAAAGTAAGTAATTTAGGTGATGAGAATTTTGATTTTGAATGTTGTGATAGTAATAGTAAAGATGAAGTATCAATGCTTGGTATGGAGTTTAAAAAGACTGCAAAAAAATTAAAAGATATTAAAGAAGCTAGAAATGTATTTATTCGAAATATTATGCATGAGCTTAAAACTCCTATTACAAAGGGAAAATTTTTAACAGAAATCGAAAGAAATGAAGAAAATGATGAAAAATTAAAAGAAGTATTTATTCGTTTAGAATCATTGATTAATGAATTTGCTTCTATTGAAGAGCTTATCTCTTCAAGTAAAAATATTGAAAAAAACTATTATTTTTTAGATGATATCTTAGATAATGCAAAAGATATTTTGATGGTAGAAGAAGATGAGGTAGTAGGTCATTTTGAAAATAAAAAACTGGAAGTAAATTTCAAACTATTTTCAATTGCAGTTAAAAATCTTATTGATAATGCAATTAAATATTCTCCTGATAAAAAAGTTGAAATAAAAACAGAAAATCAAGATATTATATTTGAAAATAGAGGTAAAGAATTAAAATATGATTTAGAAAGATATTATGAGCCATTTTTTGCAAATGAAGAAAAAATAGAAAATTCTTTTGGCTTAGGATTATATATTATTCATAACATTTTAAAAGCAAATAA